>JBDSNQ010000036.1:0-6883 GCA_039915275.1 Sphingomicrobium sp. | reverse complement strand
GTCGGGGACGTAGCCGGCGTCATAGCGATTGGCGATCGCGCGGCGGGCGTCACTGACCGCTTCGGGCGCCATATCGACCCCGTCGGTCCGCATGTAGGTGATCAGCCCGTCCTCATACAGCGACTGGGCGACGCGCATCGTGTGGCTGGCGGCAAAACCCAGCTTACGCGCCGCTTCCTGCTGCAGCGTCGAGGTGGTGAACGGCGGCGGCGGGTTGCGTCCGAATGGCTTGGTTTCGACCGAGGAGACGGTGAAATGCCCAGCCTCGACCACCGCCTTGGCGGCGTCGGCATCGCCCTTGTTGCCGATCGACAGGCGATCGAGCTTCTTGCCGTCGAGCTGGTTCAACCGCGCTGTAAACGGTTGCCCGTCGGCTTCGAAGGTCGCGATCACCGACCAATATTCCTGTGCCTTGAACAGCTCGATCTCGCGCTCGCGATCGACGATCAGCCGCAGCGCGACCGACTGCACCCGACCCGCCGACTTCGCGCCCGGCAACTTGCGCCACAGGATCGGCGACAAGGTAAACCCGACCAGATAATCGAGCGCCCGGCGGGCGCGGTAAGCGTCGATCAAATCCTCATCGAGCGCGCGGGGATGCGCCATCGCGGTCGTCACCGCCGACTTGGTGATGGCGTTGAAGGTCACCCGCTCGACCTTGGCCGGGAGCGCCTTCTTGGCCCGCAGCACTTCCTGAACATGCCAGCTGATCGCCTCGCCCTCGCGATCGGGATCGGTGGCGAGGATCAACGTGTCGGCCTTCTTCGCTTCGTCGGTGATCGCCTTCAATTGCTTGGCGCGGTCGGCCGACGGGGTCCACAGCATGGCGAAGCCGTCGTCCGGATCGACCGAGCCGTCCTTGGCCGGCAAGTCTCGGACATGGCCATAGCTGGCGAGCACGCGGTGCTCCGGTCCGAGATACTTCTCGATGGTCTTCGCCTTGGCCGGCGATTCAACGACTACAAGCTTCATTCAAAAACCCTCTCACGCATACGCGTATAGGGTGAGACACTCGGAATCCGCCCGTCAAGCGGTCCTCAAACTGACCTTGCCGCCGGCGTGGCGATCGAGGCGGCCGGCGAGGTCCAATTCGAGCAGTGCCATCTGCACCGCGCCGCTGGGAACGCCGGATAAGCGGATGATCTCGTCGACCGGGACCGGGCTCGGCCCGAGCAGCTCCTCGACGCTGCCCAAAGCGGATTCATAATCCTGCAGCGGTTGGGCTTCATAGGGTAATGGCGCGGACTCGACCTTGCCCTGGAACGGCCGGATCGCCTCCATCACGTCGGCCGCCGACTGGACCAGGGTCGCGCCATCGCGGATCAGCTGGTTACAGCCCTGCGCGCGAGGGTCGAGCGGCGAGCCTGGCACCGCCATCACCTCGCGCCCCGCTTCGGTCGCCAGTCGCGCGGTGATCAGCGAGCCCGAGCGCGGCGCCGCCTCGACCACCACCGTGCCGAGGCTGAGCCCGGCGATGATCCGGTTGCGGCGGGGGAAATCCTTGGCCCGCGGTTCAAGCCCGGGTGGCCGCTCGCTGACCACCAGGCCAGTTTCCCACATTTGGCGCTGCCTGGCCTCGTTCTCGGGCGGGTAGAAAATATCGATCCCGCCGGCCGCGCAGCCGATCGTGCCGCTGTCCATCGCGCCATCGTGCGCCGCCGCGTCGATCCCGCGGGCGAGGCCGGAGACGACCACCGCGCCCTGCTGGCCAAGACCGTATGCCAGGCCGCGGGCGAACCGACACGCCGCCGCCGACGAATTGCGCGCGCCGACGATCGCCACCGCGACGCGCTCAAGCAGGCCAAGTTGGCCCTTGGCCATCAGCAAAGGCGGGGCGTCGTCCATCGCCGCCAGCAGCCGCGGATAGAGGCCCTGGCCGAGCGCCAGATAGCGTGCGCCGAGCGCCTCTACCTGGGCGATCTCGCACTCGGCATCGGCCTTGCTGAACAGGTTCGGTGCCTTTCCGCCGCCGCGCCGCGCCAGATCAGGCACCGCCGCCAACGCCGCCGCGGCATCGCCGAAGCGGGCCATCAGCTGGCGATAGGTGATCGGGCCGATGCCCGGCGAGCGGACCAGCCGCAGCCGATCGATCAGATCTTCGCTCAAACCTTTCCCTTCCCAATGCGAGGCTCGGTTCCCGCCCGCAGGCGGAAGATGTTCGTCCGGTGTTTCCAGATAACGAGCAATGCGAAACCGAGCAGCATTGGGAAGAGGGTATCAGCGCCGAGAATGGCAGCAGTAATCGGCGCGCTGATGGCCGCGGCAATCCCCGCCACCGACGAGATTCGGATCGTCAGCAGCAAGCCGAGCCAGACAATTGCGTAAACCGCCGCGGCCATCGGCAGCAACGCGATCAATATGCCGAGCAAGGTCGCGACGCCCTTGCCGCCGCGGAACCGCAGCCAGGCCGGATAGAGATGGCCGATCAGCGCCCCGGTCGCGGCGAAGCTCTCGCTCCCCGGCCAAAGCCGGCCCGCCAGCAGGATCGCCGCGGTCGCTTTGAGGCAATCGAGGATTAGCGTTGCGGCGGCGAGGCCCTTGCCGCCGGCGCGAAGCACATTGGTGGCGCCGATACTCCCCGAGCCAACATCGCGCACGTCGCCCTTGCCGGCGAACCGCGTCAGCAAGAAGCCGAACGGGATCGATCCGAACAGATAGCCCAAGAGCCAGGCGTAGAGCAGATCTGCGGTCATGGGGCCCGTGGTAGCAAATCGAACGGCTACGCAACAATCCCGCCCTTGCAGCAAGTGAGCGGCCACGCCACACAGCGCCCAATGAACCCCGCCGCCCCCTTGCTGTTCTTTGATTCCGGCGTTGGCGGGTTGTCGGTGCTGCGGCCGACGCTGGCGCTCTTGCCGACCGCTCCGATCGTCTATGTCGCCGACAACGCCGGCTTCCCTTACGGCGCGCGGAGCGAGGCGGACATCGCGGAGCGAGTCCCGGCCCTGCTCGAGCCGCTGGTCGAGCGCTTCCATCCGCGGCTGGTGGTGATCGCATGCAATACCGCATCGACGATTGCGCTCGATCATGCGCGCTCGGCCTTGGACCTGCCGGTGGTCGGCACCGTCCCGGCGATCAAGCCGGCCGCGGAAATGTCGAGAAGTCGCGTGATCGGCGTGCTCGGGACCCAGGCGACCGTTCGCCAACCCTATGTCGACGACCTCGCCGCGCGCTTCGCCGCCGACTGCACTGTCATCCGCCACGGCTCGCCCGAACTGGTCGAGCTGGCCGAGGCCAAGCTTGCCGGCGAGGCGGTCAGCGTCAAGGCGGTCCGCGCCGCCGCGCAGCCAATGTTCGACGCCGATCGTGGCGCCGAGATCGACGTCGTCGTTCTCGCCTGCACCCATTTTCCGTTGCTCGACGAGGAGCTTCGCTCCGCCTTCCCCAGCGTTGCGCTGATCGATGGCGGGCCCGGGATCGCGCGACGGATTGCCTATCTAACCCGCGACCAGGCCTGGCCGGAAGCGCCTCCACCCGGCATTGCCTTGTTCACCGGCGCCCCCCCCAGCGGACCCCTGCGCCATTCGCTGGCGCGATTTGCCCTCGAAGACATCCGGTTACTGTGAGCTGTTGCGAGTCGTTCGCAATGGAATTGCCCGACCGCTAGAGCTAAAGGGCGTCAAGAGAGCCAGGGAAGCTTCGAAACAGTTGGATTACGACCGCATCTTCAGGTCCGCGATCGAGCGCCTTCACGACGAGGGCCGCTATCGTGTGTTCATCGACATCTTGCGCACCAAGGGCTCGTTCCCCGACGCCCGTTGCTTCGCCGGCCACAACGGCCCCAAGCCGATCACCGTGTGGTGCTCCAACGACTATCTCGGCATGGGCCAGCATGCCGCCGTGGTCGAGGCGATGGAAACCGCGTTGCATGACGTCGGCGCTGGTTCGGGCGGCACCCGCAACATCGGCGGCAACACCCATTATCACGTCGACCTTGAGGCCGAGCTCGCCGACCTCCACGGCAAGGAAGGCGCTTTGCTGTTCACCTCGGGCTATGTGTCGAACGAGGCGGCGCTGTCGACCCTCGGCAAATTGCTCCCCGGCTGCGTGATCTTTTCCGACGAGTTGAACCACGCCTCGATGATCGCCGGCATCCGCAGCAGCGGCTGCGACAAGCGCGTTTTTCGCCACAACGATCTGGCGCACCTCGAGGAGCTGCTCGCCGCCGAGGATCCCGAAACCCCCAAGCTGGTCGCGTTCGAGAGTGTTTATTCGATGGACGGCGACATTGCCCCCATCACCGCAATCTGCGACCTCGCCGACCGCTACGGCGCCCTCACTTACCTCGACGAAGTCCATGCGGTCGGCATGTACGGGGAGCATGGCGGCGGCATTTCGGAGCGCGACGGTGTTGCCCACCGCCTCACCCTGATCGAGGGCACGCTCGGCAAGGCATTTGGCGTGATGGGTGGCTATATTGCGGCCGACCGCAACATCATCGACTGCATCCGCAGCTACGCGCCGGGGTTCATCTTCACCACTTCGCTATCGCCGGTGCTGGTCGCCGGCGCACTCGCGAGCGTCCGCCACCTCAAGGCATCCTCTGCCGAGCGCGACGCGCAGCAGGCGATGGCGGCGACACTCAAGGGCAAGTTCATCGAAGCGGCCCTGCCGCTGATGCCTAGCGTCACCCATATCGTGCCGCTGCTGGTCGGCTGCCCGGTCAAGGCCAAGCGCATCAGCGACATCTTGCTCGCCGAGTATGGGCTGTACGTCCAGCCGATCAATTACCCGACCGTGCCGCGCGGCACCGAACGCCTGCGCTTCACCCCCGGCCCGTGCCACACGCCCGCGATGATGGACGAGCTGACCAAGGCGCTGGTCGAGATCTGGGACCGGCTGGAGCTCAGGCTGGCGGCTTGACAATCTCGCTGCGAAGGGGGTTCGTTCGTTGCAATGAGCGATATTCGATCAAATATGCGGCCAAACGTAGATGAGCAGGTCCATCTTGGCGACACTACCGAGGTCCTGAAGGGATCCTGGGTCGGAACCTTTGATGCGCTTCGGCTTGTCGATCCGCCGCAAGGCGCGAGCTCGCTACCCATGCTCCCAAATTATGCACCACTTACTGTGATGATGTGCGTCAGATTCGATTCTACCGGCAATGTGACGGGAGAAACACGGCGCAACACCTCGGACAATCAAATCGCAAGAGATGCATTCACTGGAACCGCATCAATCAGAGAACACGCTGTCTTCCAGTGGGGAGAGGGCGCTTTCACGATTGTCCGGGATGGCAAGATCAACGAAGTTCAATTCGTCCTTAGAAGTGTCGATGAAATGCAGATCATTCTTGGGTCGTCTTCGGGTACGCTTCCGGGCAATCTCGCCCAATGCATATTGAAGCGCGTGCCGTAACGAGGCTTACCGCCGCGAGAAGTAATCGAGCTCAAGCGGTTGCAGGTGACGCTGATCGAGCCGGCTGGAGCTCAAGCTCGCCGCCTAGCTTTTGTGATGCTTGCTGCGCGCCTTGGGAGGAGTGTCCCTTGGCACGTCAGGCTCGGGGCTGCCCTCACCTTGGACTATAGGGACCCCGCGCGCTTCCTGGTAGACGCTTCTGGTCATCGGCTCGAAGAACAGCGACTGGGCGTTGGCCCGAATCCGCAGGCTGACAGCGCCGCTCGACAAAGCGCCGGGAGGATTCGACTGGCGGGCACTGGCGAATCTGCCGGCCTTGGCCTAGGCAATCCGCATGCGCATCGCCGTCGCCGCCGACCATGCCGGATACGTCCTCAAGGATGAACTCGCGGCGTGGCTGCGTGAGGCGGGGCACGATGTCACCGACCTCGGCACCAACGGGCCGGAAAGCGTCGATTACCCCGAATATGGCGCCAAGCTGGCCCGCGCGGTAGGCTCCGGCGAGGCCGAGCGCGGCATCGCCGTGTGCGGTTCGGGCATCGGCATCGCCATCGCCGTCAATCGCTTCGCCGAATGCCGCTGCGCGCAGGTCAACGAGCCTTTGTCGGCCGAGCTGGCGCGGACCCATAATGACGCCAACGTTATCGCGCTGGGCGCGCGGCTGATCGGCAGCGACATGGCCAAGGCCTGCGTCCTGGCCTTCCTCGACACCGACTTCGCCGGCGGGCGCCACCAGCGGCGCGTCGACCAGCTCTCATCCCTCTTGCAGGACAGCGACTGATGGCCACCGCGGCGAATTTTAACGACGTCCAACCGGCAGGCTTCTTCACCCGGCGGTTGAGCGATGCCGACCCAGCGGTCGCCGACGCGGTCCGCGCCGAGCTGGAACGCGAGCAGACCCAGATCGAGCTGATCGCGTCGGAGAATATCGTCAGCCGCGCGGTGCTCGAGGCGCAGGGGTCGGTGCTGACCAACAAATATGCGGAAGGCTATCCGGGCCGCCGCTATTACCAGGGCTGCGGGCCGTCGGACGCGGTCGAAACGCTGGCGATCGAGCGCGCCAAGCGCTTGTTCGGCTGCGGCTTCGCCAACGTCCAGCCGCATTCGGGCGCGCAAGCCAATGGCGCGGTGATGATGGCGTTGTTGAAACCCGGCGACACCATCCTCGGGATGAGCCTGGCGGCGGGCGGGCATTTGACCCACGGCGCCCCACCGGCGCAGTCGGGCAAATGGTTCAACGCCATCCAATATGGCGTCCGCCCCGACGATCATCTGGTCGACTTCGACGAGGTAGAACGCCTCACTCGCGAGCATAAGCCCAAGCTGATCATCGCTGGCGGCTCGGCCTATCCGCGCATCCTCGATTTCGCCCGCTTCCGGGCCATCGCCGACGAGGTTGGCGCTTATCTGTTCGTCGACATGGCGCACTTCGCGGGATTGGTCGCGGCGGGCGAGCACCCGACCCCGTTCGGCCACGCCCATGTCGTCACCACCACCACCCACAAGACCCTGCGCGGCCCGCGCG
>JBDSNQ010000001.1:0-5431 GCA_039915275.1 Sphingomicrobium sp. | reverse complement strand
GCTGCGCGAGCAATTGACCGCCGAGGTCGAGAGCGTCCAGTTCCACGCATCGAAGATCGAATATCTGGTCGACCAGCTCTATGCCTACAACCGCCGGCTGACCGCGCTCGGCGGCCAGATGCTGCGCCTCGCCGAGCGCCACAAGGTCCCCCGCCGCGCTTTCCTCGAAAGCTATGTCGGCAACGAATTGGACGATAGCTGGCTCGCCCGCGCCGCCAAGATCGACAAGAAATTCGCCGCCTTCGCCATCGCCGAGGGCGACAGCGTCGAGCGCGTCCGCGGTGAGATCGGCGAGATCAGCCAGGCCACCGGCATGGCGCTCGGCGAGTTCCGCCGCATCGTCAACCAGGTCCAGAAGGCCGAGCGCGAAGCCCGCATCGCCAAGAAGGAAATGGTCGAGGCAAACCTTCGCCTGGTCATCTCGATCGCCAAGAAATACACCAACCGCGGGCTGCAGTTCCTCGACCTGATCCAGGAAGGCAATATCGGGCTGATGAAGGCGGTCGACAAGTTCGAGTATCGCCGCGGCTACAAATTCTCGACCTACGCAACGTGGTGGATCCGCCAGGCAATCACCCGCTCGATCGCCGACCAGGCGCGGACCATCCGCATCCCGGTCCACATGATCGAGACCATCAACAAATTGGTCCGCACCAGCCGCCAGTTCCTCCACGAAAGCGGCCGCGAGCCGACCCCCGAGGAGCTTGCCGAGCGCCTCTCGATGCCGCTCGAGAAGGTCCGCAAGGTGATGAAAATCGCCAAGGAGCCGATCAGCCTCGAAACGCCCATCGGCGACGAGGAAGATTCGCATCTGGGCGACTTCATCGAGGACAAGAACGCCGTCATCCCGGTCGACGCCGCGATCCAGAGCAACCTCAAGGAAACCGTCACTCGCGTGCTGGCGTCGCTAACCCCGCGCGAAGAGCGCGTCCTCCGCATGCGCTTCGGCATCGGCATGAACACCGATCACACCCTCGAGGAAGTCGGCCAGCAATTCTCGGTCACGAGAGAACGAATCCGCCAGATCGAAGCCAAAGCCCTACGCAAACTCAAACACCCCAGCCGCTCGCGGAAGATGCGGAGTTTCTTGGATCAATAGCCAAGCCGCCGAGCGCAGGGAGAGGATTGCGCAGCAATCGTCGAGTAGCGCGAAGAGCCGGCGCAGTGCTCGGCCGACGGGCGAGGAGTGGCCGTACGGCCGGCCTGCCGGGGGCAGGACGGAACGGCTGCTGCTAAGCCGCGACCTTGACCCGATCGACGTCACGGGGCCGCCCCCGTGAACGACTTCTCCTTTCAGTCGAAAGTCAGCTTGGTTAGGCGTTACCCTCTTCCACGCTCTGGCAATATCGCTCGAACGCATTAGTCGAAGCTTCGACACGATCTTCGGAGTGGAACAGCGCAACCCGGTCATCCCTAACTGTCGTGCGGCCGGATTTCATGTCGCAATTGAAAACGTCCATTGCAGGCGAGGGTTCTCGAACCTTGTTTGGACTGATCTGGAATTCAGATTCATCCAATTTCGTTAGCAGCTGCTCAAAGGCCGCTTTCAACAAGGGCAAGTCGTTCGACGACAACGAGATGTCGTCCATGTAGACTGTCACCTTCACATGGCCTTGCTGCTCCAACACGCGCAGGAATCGGCCAACGCCTGATTCCATAAGCACAAGCGTCGCAAGAATTGGCGATTGGATGAACCCATAAGGAAGTGAATACGCCGGCTCTCCATGTGGGTTTTTTACACAGGACCACTTTGCATAGTGCAGCGCGCGATCGATGCCGATGGCCGACAGCGCACGTCGGACTCGATTGCGAGCGATGCTATAAAAGAACCGGCGAATATCTACACGGGCAAAAAACTGGTGTTCACGGTGCGCATGCAAGGCAGCGACGTGTCCGCCATTCTTTCGAAGATGATAGATAAAACTGTCAAATTTATAAGCGCCTTCAATCTGCGCTTTAATGTCTTCGCCGATTCGCCGACCTAGTTCATTGGGCGAAAAGATGGGCTTGTCGCCGTAACTATGATCGTAATTTTGGAACTCGACCGACATAGTTCACGACCTTGCTGATCAGGTTAATAATCGCAGTCAGAAGTGGGATATGGACGACGGATTCTGTTCGACACACTCCCGACAGAGATTTGAAAAGGTAGCGACGTTGCAGCTTCTCATCTGCAGAACCCTCGAACATAAGATTTACCGAAAAGCTGTAACTACTTGGGGACTGGACATTGAGACGCCGCCTGAGCCCCCAGTCGCCTTTGAAACTGATCTGGACGACGACGTTCCGTTCTGATTTCTTGCAACTGCCCCGACACTCTCAGGCCACCCAAATCCCTTAGCCCCCGGTAACCACATCCGCTCACCCGCCGCTAACCGCTGCGGAGTAAACCGAGTCTCAGCAGAGCCCATCTGTTGCGACCAGAGTGGACCCCTGCTGGAACGACTAGTGATTGCGTAGATCGGAAGCCCTGCCCCTCGCCCTCCCCGGCCCGGCAGGGCTTCTTTTTACCCAAAGCGCCCGAGCAAGAAGCGAAGACTTTGCGCAGCAAAGCCGAGCTTCTGTCGAGAGAGCGCGTGGGCCGGATCGGGTCGCTGCAAGCACGACCCGTCAACGTCACGGCCGCCCGTGGCGTACTTCTCCTGCTGACGTCCCTACCCCCCAATAAAACCGCTGTCCTACAGCCCCTTGTTCGTGATCTAAGCTTGTCGATGCAGCCGCAATCCGCCCGGCGCCCGCTCCCCTCACCCCTCTTGGCACTTCACGACCGCCCCACATTCTCCTCGCGCGATAACGGCGTTAAGACTGTAAAGAACGGGCACCTGGATACCCGTCAAACACAAACCACCTTGCAGCGCAGGTTCAGCCTGCCAAAGCTACTGCGCGCCCCACGCGCCGCACAACTTCCGGAAGAAGCACCCCCGACCCTTGGCCTCGAGCACCTATCGCCTGCCCCGCCCGCACGACGAGCCGTCCCTGCGCCGCCGCGCGACCGGCTTCGCGCTGGCGATCGCGGTCAATTTGCTGCTGCTGCTGGTCATGCGCGGTTTGGGGGTGCTGCCCAACCTCGCCCAGGTCGCGTCACGGGCGCTGGTTGTCGACCTCGTTCCGCAGTCGAACGACACCGCGTCCAAGCCGGCCAAGGCGGAGAAGACGCCCCGGAAAACTGTGCCGGTGCCGCGGCCGCCGCGCCTGCCCAAGGCGCCGCGCCTCCATTCGCCGATCCCGCCGCTGCACCCGCTCGACATGATCGAGATGTCGAGCGAGGAGATGGCCGCCGGAGACATTCGCAACCTGCCCAAGGGCGGGTCGGGCAGCGCCGGCGATTCGGAGGAGGTCGGGCGCGGCCCGCACGGCGAAATTCTCTACGCCGCCGAATGGGCGCGGGAGCCGACCAATGCCGAGCTTGCCGGCTACATGCCGGCCAATGCGCCCGAGGGCTCGGGCCTCATCGCCTGCAAGACCATCCCCGACAACCGCGTCGACAATTGCCAGGAGATTGGCGAGACACCGCGCGGCACGCATCTCGCCCGGGCGGTGCGGCTGGCGGCGTGGCAGTTCAAGGTGCGGCCGCCGCGCAAGAACGGGAAAGCCATGATTGGCGAATGGGTGCGGATCCGGATCGATTATTACACCGGCGGGGCCGAGTGATGGGGGCGGTGCCGAGTGATGAGGGGCGGTGCCGAGTGATGGGGGGTGGCCGGCGGCGATCTTCGGCGGACAAAAAGAAGGGGAGCACAAATCGGGGTTCGTGCTCCCCTTCTCCTTGAAACGTGACGTGACGAGGGCGGAAATATCAGCGGGGCGCGGGCTGCCATAGTTATCCAAAGTTAGTGTCACCCGAACGCCTCGGAATGGCACAAATCGGAGGAATGGGCGCCAACCCCGCTGGCGGCTGGGCGGAGGTGCACGGATGCGATAACAAGTGCCCCGTGGGGAAGGGTATCCAGCTTCCGTCCGGGCGGGTGATCGCTTTGGGCCGGCTCATGCTGGCGACGCTGTTCCTGCTCGCCATCTGGATCGACGTCAGCCAGCCGGCGCATGATCCGGTGACGACCTTCGCGGTGCTCGGGGCTTATGTCGTGTTCGCGGCCGCGATGCTCGTCGCGACGTGGAGCAATTGGTGGCTCGACGCCAAGCTCGCCGGCCCGGCGCATGCCGGCGACATCGCCTTGTTCGCGCTGCTCGTCCTGCTGACCGAGGGCTACACCAGCCCGTTCTTCACTTTCTTCATCTTCCTCTTGCTGTCGGCCGCGATCCGCTGGGGCTGGCACGCGACCGCCTTGACGGCGATGCTGCTGACCTTGCTCTATCTGATCGTCGGGCTGCTGGTGGTGCAGTCGGGCGTGACCTTCGAGCCGCAGCGCTTCGTCGTCCGAACCGGCCATCTGGTCATCCTGTCGCTGATCCTCATCTGGTTCGGCGCTAACCAGTGGCGCGCGCGATTCTACGCCCGCGACGAAGATCTGCTCGCCCGCCCGAGCCTCGACGAATCGCCGATCGAGACCGGCCTCAAGGCAGCGATGAACGGCGTTGGTGCGCGCTCCGGCCTGTTCATCTGGCGCGACCAGGGCCGCGGCGACTTCGCCGGAGTCGCCATCCGCGACGGCGAACTGGGACCCGTCACGGTCCCGGCGATCGCGATCGTGCCGGCTATCGCCATGTCGCCGTTCCTCTACGACCAGGCCAAGGACCGCGCGCTCAAGAAGGATTCCAACGGCAATCTGGTCGACTTTTCGGTGCGCCAGGTGATCACGCCTCGGGCCGCCCCGAACCTCGCCTTGGGCGAAGGCCTCGCCATCCCGATCCGCTCCGACGGGGGTGAAGGTGAACTGTTCCTCGAAGATGTCCCCGGCCTGTCGACCGATCATATCGACCTTGGCGAACAGATCGCCGCCGACATCGCGGTCCATCTCCAACGCCATGCCATGCTTGCGGCCACCGACGACAACGCCGAAGCGCGGGCCCGGCTGACGCTCGCCCGTGACCTCCACGACAGCGTCGTCCAATTCCTGGCCGGCGCCGCCTTCCGCCTCGAAGCGATCAAGCGCGCGCAAGTTTCGGGCCGCGACTTCGAGCAGCAGCTCGACGAATTGAAGCAGATCATACTCCAGGAGCAGCGCGAATTGCGCTCGATCATCGCCGCCTTGCGCAGCGGGCCGCTGGTCACCTTCAGCGACCTCGTCAAAGACCTTTCCGGGCTCGCCGAGCGCTTGTCGCGACAGTGGGACATCGACTGCAAGGTGACGGGGCGAAAGTCCGAGTTGATGATTCCCGTCCGGCTCCATCTCGACGCCCACCAGATGATGCGCGAGGCGGTCGCCAATGCCGTCCGCCACGCCGAGGCCAAGTCGGTCACGGTCAGTCTCGCCGCGACGGCGGACGAGCTGCGGCTGGTGTTTGTCAACGACATCACCGTGCCTCCCGCGGC
>JBDSNQ010000006.1:0-8345 GCA_039915275.1 Sphingomicrobium sp. | reverse complement strand
CCGGGTCGGTCGCGTCGAGGTCATTGGCCTTGTCATCAAGCTGCTTGTCGAGAGTCTTGGAGATGTGGATCATCTGCTCGAGCTTGTGCATCGTCTTCCACAGGCCCGAGCGCTCGGTGTCGATGGCGGCATTATCCATCAACAGCTCGTCCTTGCCATTGCCCAGGCTGCTGAGGATTTTCGAGATGTGGGTCTGCGAACTGCGATATTTGTCGAAATAGCGATCGACGCGGTTGCCGAACGGGATGATCCCGAGGAATTTTCGAGTCTTGGTGGCCTCCTTCGGGTCGAGCGATTCGACGGTGCGGCGAAGCTCGGTGAGGTCGGCGCCGATGCCGGTGTCCTTGTCGATCGCTTTGACCGGCCGGTCGAGGAAGCGGTTCGAGGCGCCGGCGGCTTCGGCGATTTCCTTGCGGCCCATCGCGGTCAGCGCATCGACTTTCTTGCCGAATTCGGGGCTGTTGCTGTCGAGCGCCGCAAGCTCGTCGACGAACTGCGCGACCTTGCGGTCGAGCTCGCTGACCTCTTCGGTTTTCAACGGCACGAGGCCGGATGCCTCGGCCGTGGTCATCGGCTGCAGTGCATCTGGCGGGTCAAGCTTGAGCTTGGTCGCGGTTGCGGTCTCGGTCCCGGGTTCGCTGGCCATCATCACGTTCCTCTCACTGCTCTCGTGCGAGCATATTGGCACCTTACGAGCAATTTGAATTGACGTGAACGGCTCGCCCACGCCGCGCAAGGGGCTTTAGCTGTATTATAGGTGCAATACAGGCAATCGCAAGGGCTTGGCTCATTTCGGGACTGTGAAAGCCGGTTAACCACATGCTTGAACGGTTCGCTCACCGTGTCTGCCCTAAATGCACTCTCGATGCGCACCTTCAGTCCGAGGTTTGACCGATGATTGCTTTCATGAAGAGCCTGTGGCGTTGCAAGCGCGGCAACGTGCTGGCCATCGTCGCCGCTTCAATGCCGCTGATCATCGGCGGCGCCGGCCGTGCGACCGACACGATCCAGTGGACATTGTGGAAGCGCCAGCTTCAGCGAGCCGCTGATTCGGCGGCAGTCGCCGGTGTCTACGACCGGGAAGCGGCGAGCGGGGCGACGACGACGACTTCGGCGGCGGTGACCCGCGACCTGTCGCTCAACTTGCACAGCTTTTATGGCCTGAAAACCGGCTATCCGCTGACCACCTTTCCAGCCGATTCCGGGGTTAAGAACAATCAGGTTGCGGTGACGGTCGCTATTCAACAGAAGCTGTCTTTCAGCTCTTTCTTCATGAGCACGCCGCCGACGATCACAGCCACCGCGACCGCCGCGGCGATTCCGGCGGGCGGCGACGCCTGCGTCGAAGCGCTTGAAACGAATGCGGGCAAGACCGGCATCACCAATAGCGGCAGCACGACGATCTATATGCCCAGCTGCGTGATGCATTCGAATTCGCCCTCGACCAACTCGGCCAGTGCGGGTGGTAGCTCAAGTGTTACGGCGCTGGCCATCGCGGCGGTTGGCGGTATCGCGCAGTCCAACAACTTTCATGTGACGGCGTATCGGCCGTATTCGCCGCCGCTCGCCGATCCTCTCGCCAGCGTAACCCCGGATCCCAACGCGATGACATGCTCGGCCAGCGCTCTCGCTTGGAACACCAATTTCGCTACGCTGCCAGCCGGAACAAATTGTTTCTCGTCGCTCTCAGTCCAATCGAACAAGACGCTCAACGTGCCGGCAAACTTCGGGCCGATCTACATCAATGGCGGCAATGTGGACTTCCAGGGCACGTTCAACTGTACTGGCTGCACGATTGTGCTGACCAACAAGAACACAGCCACGAACGCCACCATTGGAACAGTGTCGTCGAACGCGCAGGCGGCTAACAACATCACTGCCCCGACCAGCGGGACGTACAAGGGTATCTCCATCTATCAGGATCGTCGCGCCGTCGACTGCAATGGCTGCAACAAGTTGAACGGCGGTTCCGCTTCGCTGATCACCGGCGCCCTATATTTTCCCAGCCAGGAACTTTGGTACAATGGCGGCGGCGCCGGGACGGCGACATGCACGATGGTCGTCGCCCGCCGAATCGTCTTTACCGGCAATAGCAATTTCAAGGGCTTGAGCCAGTGTGTCATCGAGGGTCTCCCTCAGAATAATACCGTCCGCATGATCAGGTTGGTCGCATGAGCCGGCGCTTTCTCAAGCTCGCCAGCGACCAGCGCGGTGCGGCTGTGGTCGAACTCGCGCTCATCGCCCCGGTGCTCTCGGTGTTGATGATCGGTGTCATCGATATGAGCAATGCCTTCAGCCGCAAGCTGGCGCTCGAACAGGGTGCCCAGCGGGCGATTGAAAAGATCTTGCAGACGACCGACGATACCACAGTCGAGGCCACGCTTTCGAATGAGGTCATCTGCCAGGTCAACGGAACGACCAGTGGCGGGGTATGCAAAACGACGCCGATCACGGCGAGCAATGTTGTGGTCACTTACCGACTGGAGTGTAAGAACTCCGCAGGCTCGATCGCGAGCCAAACCAGTACCGATTCCACCGCTTTCAACGCCTTCGTCTGTACCTCGGGGACCGTGAGTATGGCGCGATACATATCGGTCGCCGTGACCGACAAATACACTCCGCTGTTCCCGATCCACTTCGGGAGTTTCAATACCGGCGACGGGACATATCATCTCTCGGCAACCGCCGGCATGAGGATGCAGTGAAGCACCGTCATTTCCTTCGCAACGAGAGCGGCGCGGCCGCGATCGAGATGGCCTTCGCCTTGCCGGTGATGATCGTCATGATCTGGGCGTTCGTTCAACTCGCCCAGGTCTATCGCGCCATGGCCGGAATCCAGCAGGCGCTGGGGCAAGGCGCTCGCTACGCGACGTTGTGCCTGAACCCGACGACTAGCGGGTGCACCACCCCGACCGCGACGCAGGTCAAGGCAAAGATCACCAGTAGCGTTTATGGTATTGGACCGGGCACGTTCGGGATTGTCGATCCGGTCAGCGGAACCTCGGGCACCGCCAAATATTATGACCTCAAAGTCACCTACACGCAGCCCACCGACCTGTTGATGTTTCCGGGGCCGACCATCAACGTCAGCCGCGCCAAGCGGGTTTGGGTCGCCGGCGCTTAGCCCTTGAAATCCGGGTTTCGCTTCTCAAAGAAGGCCGTGATCGCTTCCTTGACTTCAGCGGACGTCAGCCGCTCGGCGAAGTGGCCATTCTCCATCTCGAACCGATCGAGGATTTCGTCGCGATTTCCGTGACGGAGCAGCTTTTGGGTCATGCGCATCGCCGCGGCCGGCTTGGCCAGCAGGGTCGCGACGGTCTTGGCCAAGGCCTCGTCGAGCCCGCCCTTCGGTACGAGGTGGCTAACCAGCCCCCAGTCGAGCGCTTCCTCGGGACCGAACGGTTCGGCCAGCAGCAGGTAACGCGCGGCGCGGCGGCGGCCGGCGAGGCGCGGCAGCAGCAATGAACTCGCCGCTTCGGGGACCAGTCCCAAGTCGACGAATGGCATAACGAACCGGGTGCCTTCTTCGGCCAGCACCAGGTCGCAGTGGAGCAGCAAAGTAGTGCCGATGCCAACCGCATTGCCGTGCACCGCGGCAACCAGCGGCAAAGCATTGGCGGCGAGCGCGCGGAGCAACCGCCACACCGCGATTTCTTCGCCGTCGCGCGGCATCGCGGCCATGAAATCGGCAAGGTCGTTGCCGGCGGTGAAATCCTCGCCTTCACCGGCGAGCGAGATCAGCCGCAGTGACGGATCGGCCTGGGCCTGCTCGATCGCGTCGGCGAGCGCGGCGTACATGGCGACAGTGATTGCGTTGCGCCGCTCGGGCCGGGCAAGGGTGATGGCCAGCACGCCGCCGCCATTCTCGATCCGCACATGTTCGCTCATTTCGACTCTCCGTCCGCGAATCGGATGACTGTCCCCGACTCACCGGCTATGGCGCGGCAAAGCAACCGATTGGGGCCACGCACAACCATGATATTCTTCGCCGACACCGCAGAAATCGCCGAAATTCGCGAGCTCGCCGAACTCGGCCTGCTCGACGGCGTGACGACCAACCCGTCGCTGGTCCAAAAATCCGGCCGCGATTTCATCGAGGTGCTCAAGGAGATCGTAAAGATCTGCCCTGGCCCGGTTTCGGCCGAGGTCGTGGCGCTCGATTATGCGGCCATGATGCGCGAGGCCGAAGTGCTGCGGAAGGTCGCCAAGAATGTCGCGATCAAGGTGCCGCTGACGCCCGACGGGTTGAAGGCGTGCAAGGCGCTGACCGGCGACGGGACGATGGTCAATGTCACATTGTGCTTTTCTGCTGGGCAGGCGCTGCTGGCGGCCAAGGCCGGGGCGAGCTTCATTTCGCCGTTCGTTGGCCGGCTCGACGACGTCGGCTTCGACGGCATGCAGCTGATCGCCGACATCCGCATGATCTATGACAATTACGACTTCGCGACCGAAATCCTGGTGGCCAGCGTGCGCCACCCGATCCACGTCATCGAAGCGGCCAAGATCGGCGCCGACGTCGTCACCGCGCCGCCCAAGATCATCCAGCAATTGTTCAAGCACCCGCTGACCGACGCCGGCATCGCCGGATTCCTCAAGGATTGGCAGTCTACCGGACAAAAGATCGGTTGAGTCTTGGAGTTGTAAACAACATTTTTGGTAAATGATTTCAACCGGATAAATAACTAGTTCACCGTTCGTTCAGCCAAATTTGATGAAACTGTCCGTGTGGTTGCACGTTATACAAACGCAACTTTACAGAAGTGTAAATGATGACGCGCAAAATCTTCATTTCCGCGCTGGCCACGGTGGCGATCACCGCGTCGGCACCGGCGCTTGCACAGCATGGTCCTCCTGGCGGCGGCGGTCCGGGCGGCGGAGGGGGCGCTGGCCCGCCCATGACGCCTCCGGGCTCTTACGGTGCTGGGGCGGGCGCCGCGGATTATGCCCATGGCATAGCCTCCCAGCAGGGCCAGTTCGGCCGTGATTTCGCCGCGCAGCAGCAGCTGACGGCAGACCAATATCGTGCGCAGGCAGCCCAGCATCGCGCCGATGCGCTCGTTCTGGCACAAGCGGCCCGCAATGGCGCTCATATTCCGGACAGTGCTGCTGGACGGATTCGTGATGCGCTCAAGGCGGATATTCAAGCTTGGCGCGACGAATTCAATGTCGGGCGAAAGGATTGGCAGGCGATGCGCGCCCAGTGGCTGGTCGATCGCAAATCGCTGACCCCGCAGCAGTGGGCGGTGCAGCGCGCCAACTGGTTCGCGGCGCGCGATGCGTGGATTGCAAATCAGAAGACGTGGGCGATGGCTCGCCGCCACTAGCATCGGCTCAAACGATTGTTACCGGAAGGACCGAGCCCAAGCGGGCTCGGTCCTTTTCGTTCGTCGAGCTGAAAGAACCGAGCGTTGTAGGAAATTAACCGTCGCGGGGTTACACTCTAGCTCTATGGGACGGGTGATCCAGTTCGAAGAGCGGGCGGTCGCGCATTTGCGTGAGCGGCTCGGCGTCATCGAAGAAGCCAATCAGGATCTGATCGCCTTCGCCCGCGGCCATTCGGGCGCGGTGTCGACCATTCATGCCGCAGTGGTCGCGGCGCTCGAGGCCGATGGCATCGATGCGCTGCTCCACGTCGTCACGCAGGAATGGCCGCTGATCCTCGGCATCGACGCGGTGGCGCTGGCGTTGATCGTCGGCGACCAGGGATTCCGGGCTGACGGCAACGGCGTGCAGTCGGTCGAACCGCTCATTCTCGCCCGCGCGATCGAGCAGGTCGATGGGGTCGAAATGCGCACTGTCGAGCGCGGCCATCCTTTGTTCGGGCCGGCCTGCGACCTGATCCGCGCCGAGGCGCTGATCCGGATCGACTGCGACCCGCCATTTCCGATCGGGCTGATCGCGCTCGGCCAGCGCACGACCCAAAGCCTCGATGCTCGCCACGGCTCGGAATTGCTGATGTTCCTAGGGCGCAGCCTTGGCGCTATTATCCGCCGGTGGCTGATCGATCCTCCCCCTCCGACGAGCTGAGCGAAGCGCAACCGGCGCGGGACTTGGCGACTCGCTGGGGATCCTACCTCCAACACGACCGCCGGCGTTCGCCGCACACGGTGCGGGCCTATGTCGCGACCGCGCACCGCTTTGTCGATTTCCTCGGTCGCTATCGTGGCGAGCAGATCGGGCGGTTTGCGCTGCTGGCGCTCAACGCGACCGACTTGCGGGCGTTTCTCGCCGACCGGCGCGGCAGCGGCCTGGGCGCATCGTCGGCGGCGCGCGAATTGTCGGCGGTGCGTGCCTTCCTCAATTATGCGGCCGAGCAGGAAGGGCAGGCGGCGCAATTGCCGCGCACGCGTGCTCCCAAGCGCCCGCGGACCCTGCCGCGCCCGGCTTCGCCCGAGGATGCGATGGGGCTGGCGCATGACGCCGCCGCGGGCGCTTCGGTCGAATGGATCGGGGCGCGTGACCTGGCGATCCTGCTGCTGCTCTATGGCGCTGGACTGCGCGTGGCCGAGGCGCTGTCGCTGACGGCGCGGGCGCTACCGATCGGGCCATCGATCCGGGTCATTGGAAAGCGGTCCAAGTCCCGCGTCGTGCCGGTCGTACCGGCGGTCGCCCAAGCGATCGAGGAGTATGCGCAGATATGTCCCTATCTGCTGAAAGGCGACGTGCCGCTGTTCGTCGGGGCGCGGGGCGGGCCTTTGAACGGCGATCTGGTGCGGCGAGCGGTGCGCGCGGCGCGCGGCCGGCTGGGCTTGCCCGACAGCCTGACGCCACACGCGTTGCGCCACAGTTTCGCGACCCACTTGCTGGCCCGCGGAGCCGATCTGCGCGCGCTGCAGGAGCTACTCGGCCACGCCAGCCTGTCATCGACCCAGATCTACACCGCGGTCGATGCGGCGCGGCTACTCGACGTCTATCGCCACGCCCATCCGCGGGCGTGATCAGTCTTCCGAATGCTTCTGGTGACGGTGAGTCCACAAGCGCCACAGGTAACCGATCGCAAGCACCACGAGCACCGCGTTGGAAACCGGGCCGATCCAACCACTCACCTCGCTGACATTCTCCTGCAGCTTATAGCCGGCGCCGGCGAGGAAGGCGGTCCAGATGGCGGTGCCGATCAGCGAGGCGAAAAAGAAGGTGCGGAAGCGCAATTTCAACAATCCCGCCGGGACCGAGACCAAGGAGCGGACGGTCGGCACCAGGCGGCCGAGAAGAACGAACGCCGCGCCGTTAAGCCCAAACCAACGCTGGGCACGGGTCACTTCGGGCCAGCTGATCGTCAACCAGCGGCCGTATTTGCGGATGACGGGCTTGAGGCGGTCGACACCAAGCGCACGGGCGGCGAGGTACCAAACGGTGTTGCCGAGCATCGCGCCGGCGGTGCCGGACAGGATCACGGGGATGAAGCCGAGCTTGCCTTGGGCCGCGGCGACTCCGGCCACCGGCATGATCACCTCGGACGGGATTGGCGGGAAGATGGTCTCGAGGAACATCAGGAAGCCAACCCCGAGATAGCCCGATTGCTCGATCAGGCGGACGACCCAGTCGCTCATTGGTTCAGGCTTTCTTGCTTGCGGCGATGCGGGCTTCGATCGCGTCCCAGATCAGGCCAGGCGTGTCGGTGCCGTTGAACCTGTCGATAGCGACGATGCCGGTCGGCGACGTGACGTTGATCTCGGTCAGCCACTTGCCGCCGATAACGTCGATGCCGACGAACAGCAGCCCGCGACGCTTGAGCTCGGGAGCGAGAGCAGCGCAGATCTCCTCCTCGCGCGCGGTGAGTTCCGTTTTCGCGGCCGTCCCGCCAACCGCGAGGTTGGAGCGAATTTCACCTTCGCTGGGGAGCCGATTGATTGCGCCGGCAATTTCGCCATCGACCAGCACAATCCGCTTATCGCCCTCGGCGATTTCGGGCAGAAACTTCTGGATCACATGCAATTCGCGATAGGTCGCGTTGAACGTTTCGATCAGCGCGGCTAGGTTGCGGCCGTCGGGGCTGATCCGGAACACCGATCCGCCGCCAAAGCCATGCAGCGGCTTGATCACGATTTCTTTATGCTGGGCGAGGAATTTGCGGGCGAATCCGAGCGAGCGGGTGAGAGCCGTTGGCGGCATATATTGCGCGAAATCGAGCACCCACAGCTTCTCGGGCGCGTTGCGCACCGAAGCGGGGTCGTTGACCACCAGCGTCTCGCCCTGAATGCGCTCGAGCAGGTGCGTCGCGGTGATATAGCCGAGGTCGAACGGCGGATCCTGGCGCATCATGACGACATCGATGTCGCTACCGAGATCGAGCGGTGCGAACTCTCCCAGGCGGAAATGATCCCCCACAACGGGCTGGGCCGTCA
>JBDSNQ010000219.1:0-13950 GCA_039915275.1 Sphingomicrobium sp. | reverse complement strand
GAGCTTGCCCAGGCTCTCGAGCTCCAACAGCTCGCTGCAGTCGCCGATATGCCGACCGTCGATGAAGATTTGCGGGGCGGTCGTCCGTCCGCCCGACCGCTCGATCATTGCCTGCCTTTCCGGTCCGCCGACAAACACGACATGCTCCTGATACTCGATTTCCTTGGAGTCGAGCAGGTGCATGGCCCGGACGCAGTAGCCGCAAAATGTTTTGGTATAGATTTCCACCCTTGGCACGACCGCCTTGTCCTCACTCGCTCAAGCAATATCAACGCATAAACTGAACCGGCCGCACCACCCGCGCCCAGCTGATCAGTTCGACCCGCGCGGCGCCTGCCCGGCGCAGCGCGCGCGCGCAAGCATTGGCGGTACTTCCGGTGGTCAGCACGTCGTCCACCAGCACCACCGTGCACCCGGCAATGGCCGCTCGATCCCCCACCTTGAAGGCTCCGGCGACCGCGCGCCGCCGCTGTTGCAAGCTCATGCCCTTCAATGGCGGAGTTCGTTTGACGCGCTTTAGCACAAAGACATTGGTCTGAAGGCCCGTGCGGCGCGACAATTCGCGAGCGACGATGGCTGATTGGTTGAAGCCCCGCTGCCACAAGCGCCCTCGGTGCAGCGGCACTGGCACCAGCAGCGCACTTTCCCCCGCTTCGATCAATGGCACCATATATCGCGCCATGCTCTTCGCAATCGCGATCTTGCGGCCGTATTTGAGTTGCAGGGCCAGCCCACGCGAAACTTCGTCATAGGCCACCGCGGCTCGAGTGCGAGCGATGCGCGGCGGCCGGGCCAGGCAGACAGCGCAGGTTTGCGCATCCGTCGCCTGCAGCGGCAGCCCGCAAATTGTGCATCCCGAAGCTCCCAGAAACTCGATCTGCTTCCAGCATTCGGGGCAAAAGCTGTGGATATCGCTGACGATCGTGCCGCAGCCCGCGCAACGCGGCGGCAGGGCGAAATCCAGGATCCAGATGGCGAGCTTGCCGATCCTTTGTCGTGCCGTGCCCAACATATTGCCGCTTGTCGGCCCGTAGCGCCCGCCGCACAAGCGCCCTCGTGCCTATCGACCGGCCCTCCGAGATTTTCGATACGGCGTTGCGGGCGCTGCGCCGCGATCGCGCCTTTCGCACAGGCCCGGAACTGTTTTTGTACGACCGGGCGTTCGAAGACTGCCTGGAGAGGATCGCGCTCATCCGCCGCCACTTTAAGTCGGCCTTGTTGCTCGGCTGCCCAGACCCGGGTTGGCCCAGCCGCCTCAAAGCGCTCGTCCCGGCGATCGAGATCGTCGACCCGGGGCCTCTATTCGCCAAGACGGCGGGCGGATCGTGCTTCAACGAAGCGCAATGGGAACCGCCGGCGCAAGCGTTCGATCTGTGCCTCTCGATCGGCACGCTCGACACCGTCAACGATCTGCCGCTGGTCCTGCGATCGATCCGCGGCTCGCTTGCCCCGGATTCACTCCTGATTGGGGCGATGGCCGGGGGCGATACGCTTCCCCAGTTGCGGCGGGCAATGCACTCCGCCGATCAGGCGGCGGGAGCCTCGTCGCCCCATGCCCATCCCCGGGTCGAGGCGGCGTCGCTGGCGCCGCTGCTATCCGCTTGTGGTTTCGTCATGCCGGTGATCGACGTCGACCGCGTGCCGGTATCCTACGAATCGCTCGGCAAGCTGGTGACCGATCTGAGGCGCATGGGCGCGACCAACATCCTCAACGCCCGCTCCCGCACGCCTGTCCAGCGCGCCGCGCGCGCCGCGGCAGACGCCATGTTTCGCTCGGCCGGCGATGGGTCGCGAACGGTCGAAACCTTTGAAATTCTGCACTTTGCGGCCTGGACGGCGGCGGTCTGAATTTGTCGCGGCTCTGGCTGAGGCGCCGTTAACGATATGCTCCACATGAGTTGTTAACTCCAACTTCGGTAACTTGCCTTCGTGGACGTGGACCAGAGGAGGGTGGCTTGGACGCTATCCGTAAGATTTTTCGCAGGCTGAGCGCCGACGATCGCGGGGCAACCGCAATCGAATATGGACTCATCGTGGCGCTGATCGCTGTTGCGGCGATGGGCGGCATCTCTGCCTTGGGCGGCGGTGCCGGCGGCATGTGGACCAAGCTGGACAATATCGTAAAGACCTCCACTTAACCGATAGGCTGGCAAGCTAGCTTCGCCGAGCTCCATAGACGACCAGCTTGACCCTCTGGCCGGGCACCAGACGGCCGCCCGCGACCAGGCCGTTGATGGTCAGGAACCGGTCCAGCTGAAAGTCCCGATAGGCCATCCGGCTGGCGAGCGACTGGACGGTATCGCCCGGACGAACGGTCACGATTTCAATCACCCGTGGGCGAATTGCCGCCGCTTCCGCTGGAGCAATGCGCCGCAACGAATCGACCATCGAGGCGAACGGGCTGATCCCCGTCCCGGCGCTGGTCAGCATGACGAAGTGATAAATGGTGTTCGCATTCCACTGATAGGCAAAGACGCTGACGTCGACCACGCCTGAGGACGTGTTAGCGCGGGCGGTGGTGAATGCCGCCGACAAACCGTTGATCGTTGTCTGCTGGGGTGGCGGAATTTGGAGCTGCTGGCGACCGCCGGTGAGCTGCTGGAACACTTGGAAAATGTAGTTTTCGATGCTGCCATTATAGCGGCCGCCGCTGAACTGCGCCTGCCCCGCCGATCCTTGGATCGTGACCGCTTGCGCGCTGTTCTGCATCAGATAGCCCGGCGGCACCGAGAACTGAATCCTGAGGTCCGGGTGCGTGAACGAGCGGCCCTCGATGACCCCCTGCGCCGGATCGTCATCGACCGTGACGCCCTGGAGCTGGGCGAGGAACTGGTCGCGGTTGCGCATCCCGACACCAAGACGACCGCTTCGTTGCGCCTCGGCGAGGGCGCGCTGCGACCGGTTTTCGCTCAGCGGGTGGGTACTGGCCCATTCCGGCGTCTGGCGGTTGGTGCGGCCCTGGACCCGCGCCTGGAGCGCGCTTGCGCGAGTGAGAGCGGCCAGGATTCCGGGCCCGCCGGCCGCGTCATATCCCGCCGCGACAATGTAGCGCGTGCCCAGCGTATCAGCCTGATATTCCTGCTCGCGGGAGAAGCTCAGTGTCGCCAGCTGCGCCCGCTGGGTGCTCAATTGCGAAATGGCGTTGCCGATCCCGCCGCCAAGAATGCTGCCCAGGAGCACTCCGAAAATGCCGCTGATGGAATTGCGGCGGGCGGCCGATTGGCGCGCCCGGGCATGGTTGGCGGCGATGTGCCCGGTCTCATGCCCGAGCGCGAAAGCGAGCTGCGATTCGTCGTCCATCAGGGTCATCAGCTGGCGGGTGATGTAAACAAAGCCACCCGGCACGGCGAAGGCGTTCTCGACCGCCGAATTGAGGGTTGTGAAATGAAAAGCGGCGGCCGAATTGGCGATGCCCGAATAAGCCGCGACCCGGCGCCCGACCGATTCGACATAGGCCCCGCGCGGGCCAGTCTCGGCGCCACCGAATTCGGCAATCAGCTCGGCATGCTGTTTCTGGGCTTCGGCGACCTCGCGCTGATCGAGAAAACGGATCGAGGACTGCGCGGGCAGGGCCGCCGGGGACAATGCGACGGCGGTCGCGGCGAGCAACAGGACAAGGTTACGCATTCAGGTCTCCGATTCTGGTGATTCTCGTACGAACCGGCTTTTGAACGGGAGATGAAAGCGGTGGTTCCCGAAACCAACCGTTCAGCCGATGGCGAGAAACTTCGCCCGGCGCTGCGCGCGGAGCTCATCGCCGCCAATGGCGGAACAGCCGTCGAGCTCTTCCATGATCGCGCCCTTGATGCCGCCGATGGCCGCTTCGGGGTCGCGGTGGGCGCCCCCCAAGGGTTCGGCGACGATGCGATCGACCACGCCCAGCGCCTTTAAGTCGGAGGCGGTGATCTTCATCGCTTCGGCGGCTTCGGCGGCCTTGTCCGCGGTGCGCCACAGGATCGACGCGCAGCCTTCCGGGGAAATGACCGAATAAACCGCATGCTCGAACATCAGCACGCGGTTCGCGGTCGCGATGGCCACCGCGCCGCCCGAACCGCCCTCACCGACGATGGCGGCGATAATCGGCACTTTGACCTCAAGGCATTGCTCGGTCGACCGGGCGATCGCTTCGGCCTGCCCCCGCTCCTCGGCCTCGACCCCGGGGAATGCCCCTGGAGTATCAACCAAAGTAACGATCGGAATCCCGAAGCGGTCGGCCAGCTGCATCAGGCGGATCGCCTTGCGGTAGCCCTCGGGCTTGGCCATCCCGAAATTATGCTTGAGCCGGGACGCGGTATCGTCGCCTTTCTCGTGGCCGATGATCATCACCCGCCGGCCTTCGATGCGGGCGAGGCCGCCGATGATCGCCGGATCGTCGCCGAACGCGCGGTCGCCGGCCAGCGGCATGAAATCCTCGGTTAGGCCCGCGACATAATCATTGAAGTGCGGCCGCTCCGGGTGCCGCGCCACTTGCGACTTTTGCCAGGGCGTCAGCCTCGAATAGGTCTCTCTCAGCAGCTTGGCCGACTTGGCTTCGAGTTTCGCAATTTCGGCGCCGATATCGATCGATCCCGCACTCGCGGTCTCGCGCAACTCGGCGACGCGAGCCTCAAGCTCGGCGATCGGTTTCTCGAAATCGAGGAAGGTCAGCATTGGCGGCGGCGGGTAGGACGCGCCTCCGCCCGCGTCAACGATCGCGATCCGCCAGCGGGTGGCGGGCGTTGACCAGCTCGACCAGCCGCGCGCTGTCGACATGGGTGTAGATCTGCGTGGTCGCGATATCGGCATGTCCGAGCAGCGACTGCAGCACCCTCAAATCCGCTCCGCCCGCCAGCAAATGGGTGGCAAAAGCGTGGCGCAGCACGTGCGGACTGATCCGCTCGGGGGAAATCCCGGCGTGGGCGGCGATCTCGCGGACGATTTGGAACAGCCTGACCCGGCTCAAATGCCGCTTGCCGCTCGGAAACAGCCACAGGCTGTCGCGCGGGACGTTTTCGAGCCAGCGCTCGACCGCGCTTTCCGCCCGCGAGGAAATCGGCACCAGCCGTTCCTTATTACCCTTGCCGCTTAAGATCACGAACGGCTGCCCCTTGCGCAGCGCGCCGCGACCAAGCGTGACCAGCTCGCTCGCCCGCATCCCGGAGCCGTAGAGCAATTCGAGGATGGCGAGATTGCGCACCGCCGCCGGTTCCCCGCTCGAGGCCTTGTCTTCGGCCGCCTCGAAAATCCTGCCGACTTCGCGCTCGTCGAGAATGCGCGGCAACGGCCGCTCCAGCCGGGGCCGCGGCAGCGCTGCCGAAGGGTCGTCGTCCCGCAAGCCCTCATCCATCAGGAACCCGAAGAACCGGCGAAGCGCGGCCGAGCGGCGGGCGACGGTCGCCGGCGAGAGGGTGGCCCAACGCTCCCCGAGCCGCGATAAGGTTGCCGCATTGGCCGTGCCAAGCGATCCGCCGACGTCCGCCGCCGCGTGACTGATATCGTTGCGATAGGCCGACAACGTGTGGGGGGACGCGCCCGCCTCGGCCGCCATCATGTCGAGGAACCGATCGACCAGCGCCCGATCGTCGTCGGTCACGCCCTGTCCATCTCGTGGTCCGTCACGTCCGCGCGAGCGCCTCGGCGGCGATCATCCTTGCGGTGAAACCCTGGCCAGTCCGGTTGAGCGCCGCCACCGCGTGATAGAGGTGGGACGACGGCAGCTTGTCAAAACCACTTGCCTGGAATCCGGTGGCGGTCAGCACCAACACGCCGCCACCCTGGCCGAGCGCGGCCGATCCGTCGATCAGCCGAGTCCAGCGGGTGAGATGTCCGATCGCGAGTCCGTGCCGGCGGTTGAGCCGATCGGCGGTGCGCGGGTCGATCCGGCCAAGCCCGGCCAGGCCAGCGACCAGCAACGCACTGCGCTTTTTGCCCTCGCTCTGGTCGCGGCTGATGAAGGCGTTGATCCGGCCGAAGCTCAAGTCGAGCCCCGCGGTCTCGGGCGCGGCCAGCACCAGCATGGCCCAGCTGGGGTCGGCAAAGCGCTCGTCCATGCGGCGAATTGCAACCGCCCAGCGCGCGGCCTGGCGATCAAAGCCGGCGGCCAGCATCGAGGCGATCAGCGCCGGTGCGTCCTCCTGGACTTTGGCGTCCGGCTCGATCAGCGTCGCCGCGCGCCCGGCCAACGCTCGCGATCCCTCGATTTGCAGCGGATCGCTGCTGATCGACCACAAGCGCCGAATGGCCTTGATGCGCGCATCGCGATCCTTGCCGGCAAAGGCCAATCGCACCTGCCAGGCATCGCTCTCCGACAGCTGGTCCGGGTCGGTCGCATCGTAGATCATCGCATAGAGATCGATCAGCGACTGGGATGACAGGACCCCAAGGCCGGTCGCGATGCGCGCCGACTCCAGCCGCTGTTGCGGGGTCAGCAACGGCGCCCGCGCCTGCCATGCTCTCACTTGCGGCGTCGCCAGTTTCAGCAGGCGATCGGGAATCGCCATGCCGGTCGCGGTCGCCAGGCCGAATCGCCAACTGGTCAATTGACTGACCGGTTGCCATTCGACCGTCACCGCCCGACCGGTATCGGCGCCCGCGCCGACGACCTTCTGGGCAAGGGCGAGGTCGATCCCCCCGACCCTCCCGCGCCGGCGCGCAGCATCGATCTGGGCGGCGGCGCTTTCCGGCTCACCGGACAAAGAGGCGCACATCGAATCAACCAGTGGATAGATACGCGGCTCGACCCTGCGCACTCCGTCCAGCAGCGGGCACAGCCCGGCTGGATCGGCGTTCGCCAGCGCGCTTTGCACCGCGACTTGCGTCATCTTGGGCGTGAACTTGTCGACGTCGACTCCGGCTACCAGCATTCGCGCGGCGTCGGCTTCCCCCATCTTCAGCAAGAGCCAGGCGCGTTCGGCGACCCAGTCCACCGGGTTGACCTTGCGCGGCGCCTTGACCTTGGCCAACAACGCGTTGCGCAGCGCGATATGCGCCCAGCGCGAAGCGATTGGCGTGTCCGTTTGGCGCATCAGGCTCGACAGAAACGCCCCGCTGGCCGTGCCCCAGGGGTTGGTGCCGAGGCCGAGCCCGATCGGATCGAGGCGGCCGACAATCCACGCGTCGCGCCGCGCATGCGCGGGCAGTTCGACCGGAGCGCTCGGCCGCAGTGGCTCGACGGCGCTAACCGTGGCAAGTCCAGTTTCGCTCTCACCGAAGCCAGCGGCGGCCTCCGATGCATTCGATCCGGTGTCGGGCAAGGCGCTGACCGGGGTCGCAGGCGCTGGCGTGGTGGTCGCGGTCGGCGGCGCACGATCCTGCGCCAAAGCGGGCAGCGCCGCCGCCGCCGCCACGGAAATCATCAAAAAACGGCTAGCGCGCACCCTGGGTCACATCCGTTTCTATGGTTTGGGTCGGCACTTCCCTGGCCCGCGTCGAGAGCAAAATAAGCCCGCCGATGACCAGCGCCACGGCAATGATGAAAACAATCAGTCGCGACATCAACTTTCCGCTTCAATCTGTGCAGTCGGGGGCTTTTGCCGTCCTTGCCCACCGCTGTATAGCCCTACTCGTGCAAGACTTGGTTCAGCGTCTCGACCGTCCGATCGTCCTCGTGGGGCTAATGGGGGTGGGCAAATCGACCGTCGGCCGGCGTCTCGCGAGACGGCTCGGCCTGCCCTTCGTCGACAGCGATTCGGCAATCGAGGATGCGTCCGGCCTATCCGCGGCCGAAGTGTTCGAGCGCTATGGCGAGGAGGATTATCGCGACGGAGAGCGGCGGCTGGTCGCGCGATTGATCGACGGCGAGGTGCGGGTGATCGCGACCGGCGGCGGGGTTTTCGTCGATCCTCGGACCCGAGAGCTGCTGAATACGCGCGCGATTACCGTCTGGCTCGACGCGCCGACCGATATCCTCGCGGTCCGAACGTCGCGGCGCAACACCCGGCCACTGCTCCGCAACGGCGACCCCAAGGGAACGCTGGATCGTCTCGCGGAAGCTGAACGGCCGTCTTATTCGGCCGCCCATATCCATGTGAAAAGCGGCGACGGCGCGCACCACGACGTGGTCGACTCGATCGTCAAGGCGCTCAAGGACCATCTCGGCCCAAAATAATCCCTACGCCGGATCGCGCGTCTGTTCATCCGGCAGCGAGGAATCGGCCCCGAACATCCGGTCCTGGGCCGCGCGCAGGTCGCCCGTCTTGCTTTGCACCTGCATGCGCTCGGTGTCCCGCTGGCGATATGCCGCCTCGACCCGGTCCGCTTCGCGCTGGGCAATTCCCAGCTTGAGCAGCGCCTTCCGGCCCATCAGCACCGCGCTTTCAAACAACTCGCGCTGGATGAGGGCGACGTTGAGGCCGTCATATTCGATCACCTGCCGGCGGTCGTAGACGCGGACCAACACCATTGCGCGCGGAAATGCTTCGAGGATCGCTTCCAGGCTGGCGCGATTCAAATCCTGGCCGTCCTGGCAGAACAGGATCGCCTCGGCCGTTTCGGCGCCGGCGGTGCGCAGCAGGTCGATCCGCGTCCCGTCCCCATAATAAACCTTGGTGCCGAATTCCTGGCTGAGCTCGATCTGCGATGGCTTGCTGTCGATCAGCGTCACCGGAATGCGCTTGGCCTGCAGCATTTGCGCGACGGTCTGGCCGAACCGCCCATAGCCAACGACGATGGCATTGGTCTCGGGCGAAAATTCGGGCCCTTCGAGGTCCACATCGGGGTCGGGGATCCGTTGCTGGACCCATTCGGTAAAACGCATCAGGAACGGCGTCGAGATCATCGACACGGTGACAATCGCGCTGAACAGCGACGCCGCTTCGGGCAGGATCAATTTGGCCGCCGCCGCTTGCCCGAACAGGACGAAGCTGAACTCGCCCGCCTGGCTCAACAGCAAGCCGAGCCAGATCGCCCGCCCCCATTTCATTCCGAACCACCGCGACAGGCCCGCGATCAGCAATGCCTTGACGACGACGATGGCCACCGCGGCGCCGGCGACGAGCAGCGGGTTGGCGGCGATCGCGTTGAAATCGATCAGCATTCCGACCGACAGGAAGAACATGCCGAGCAGGATCGAGCGGAACGGCTCGACGTCGCTTTCGAGCTCGTGGCGGTACGGCGATTCGGCCAGCACCACCCCGGCGATGAACGCGCCCAATGCGACCGACAAATGCAGCCACTGCATCAGCGCCGCGCTGGCGATGACCGCGAACAGGCCAGCGACGACGAACAGCTCGCGCTCGCCGAACCGCCCGATCAGCCGGAACAAGGGGTTGAGGATGTAGCGCCCGGCCAGCACAAGCCCGACGATCGCTCCGACGGTATACAGCCCGAGCAGCCAGCCCGGCGGCGCCGACGGATCGAGCGGCGAGCGCGATAATGCGGCGACAATCGTGATCATCGGCACGATCGACAGGTCCTGGAACAGCAGGACCGAAAACGCCCGCTCGCCGCGGCTGGTGTTGAGCTGCCCCGACGAGCGCAACATCGGCAGAACCTGCGCGGTTGACGACAGCGCCAGCGGCAGACCCAATGCGAGGTTGGCCTCGATACTGGACCCTAGACCGAAGCGGATCAGCCCGCTCAACGCCAGTCCGCACAGCACGACCTGGATCAGCCCGAGCCCGAAAATGTCCTTGCGCAGCCGCCATAGCCGGCCGGGATTGAGCTCGAGCCCGACCAGGAACAGCAGGAACGCGATGCCGATTTCGGACACCCGCATGACCGCATCCGGGTCGGCGATCAGCCCCAGCGCAAACGGTCCGATGGCCGCTCCGCCGACGATGTAGCCGAGCGTGGCGCCGAGCCCGAGCTTGCGGAACAGAGTAACGAAGATCAGCGCCGCGCCGAGCATGAAGGCGATGCTGAGCAGGGTCGCTCCGGCTGCGACGGTTTGGGCGGCGTCGTTCACGCTTCCGCGGCCTCGATCGCCGCCAGCAGCGCCCTCAGCGGCAGCACGATCGCGCCGTGCCGTGCGGTCCGCGACCGCGCCGGGGCCAGCGCCTCAAATCCCCGGCCGCCCGGATCATCACGGCGGCCGTCAAGCCAGCCCGACAAGGCCGCCAGCGCCTCGGCTACTTCGTCCCGGCTGCGGCCCGGCGCATGGCGTGCGACCAGCGCCGCCGACGCCTGCCCGAACGCGCACGCGCGCACCTGCTGGGAAAGAGCAGCCACGACGTCACCCTCAAGCTCGACCTCGGTGTGGACCGTGCTGCCGCAGGTCGGCGAGCGGAGCTCAGCCATCCCGTCGATCCGCTCGAGCTTCACCGGGTCAGGCAGCGACCCCGCCAGCCGCAGGATCTCCATCGTATAGAGCGGCGCGTTCATGACCTCCGCCATGTCGTCCCCCCCGGTCCGTCTTCAAGCACGATCCCCTCGGCCGCGAGCGCATCGCGAATACGATCCGCCGCAGCAAAGTCCCGCCGCGCCTTGGCCTCGGCCCGCTCGGCGATCTTGGCTTCGACATCGCCGCCACCGTCACCCTGAAACCACGAACTGGAATCTTGCTGGAGCAGGCCGAGTAACTCGGCGCTGGACTTAATCGCCGCCGGATCGTCGAGCGCCATCAGCCGCGACAACGCCAGCGGGGTATTCAAATCGTCGGCCAGTGCGTCGACCACGCTCTCGTCAACCTGCCCCGGGTCGGCATCACCCGACGCCCTGTACAGCCGATCGAGCATCGTTTTCGCCTGGGTGACCGCCGACTCGGTCCACGCCAGCGGCTGGCGATAATGCGCAGAGAGCAACGCCAGCCGCAGGGTCTCGCCGCGATGTCCCGCCGCCAGCAACTCATTCGGCGTCACGATATTGCCGAGGCTCTTCGACATTTTCTCCGCGCCCATGTCGACGAAGCCGTTGTGCACCCAGTATCGCGCTAGCGGAGCGCCGCCATGCGCGCACTGACTCTGCGCAATCTCATTCTCATGGTGCGGAAAAATCAAATCCAGCCCGCCGCCGTGAATGTCGATCGTCTCGCCGAGATGCGCGGCAATCATCGCCGAGCATTCGATGTGCCACCCCGGGCGGCCGCGACCCCACGGCGAATCCCACCCGATCACGTCCAGACTGCTCGGCTTCCACAGCACGAAGTCCGCCGGGTCGCGCTTGTACGGCGCCACTTCGACCCGCGCGCCGGCCAGCATCGCGTCGCGGTCGCGGCGGCTGAGCTCGCCATAATCCGGGTCGGATGGCACGTTGAACAGCACATGCCCCTCCGCCTCATAGGCATTGCCGAGCCCGATCAACCGCTCGATCATCGCCACCATCGGCGCAATCTCGGCGGTCGCATGCGGCGCGATATCCGGCGGCGCCACGCCCAGCGCGCCCATGTCCTCGAGATAATGCCGCTCATAGCGCTCGGTGATCACCACTGGCTCAACGCCCTCCGCCTCAGCCGCGGCGATGATCTTGTCGTCGACGTCGGTGACGTTGCGGGCATAGACCAGGCTGCTCGCGCCATATTGTTGGCGGATCAGCCGCGCGAGCGTGTCGAACACCACCGCCGGCCGCGCATTGCCGATGTGCGCGCGCCCATAGACCGTCGGCCCGCACACATACATCGTGATCCGCTTGGAGTCGGCGGGCGCAAAATCGCGCTTCTCGCGCGCCATCGTGTCGTACAGCCGGATCATGCCGGACTGACCTTGAGCCGGCGCTTCTCGACCCAGTCGACGATCGCCAGCCCACTCGCGTTCAACAGAGGATAGGTCCGCGACGTCGTCATCCATTCGGGCCGGTCGGCCTCGGTCCCATAGACCATGTCGGTCGCGAGATTGGCGAGGAGGAAAAACAAGGTTGCGCCCAGCAGCCCCTTGATCGACCCGAACCCGCCGCCGAGCAGCCGGTCGACCGGGCCCAGCACCGACTTGCGCGTCTTTCCGCCGATCGACCGCGCCAGCAGCTTGACCAGCAGAAAGCTCGGAATGAACAGCAAGGCGAACGCCACCACGGCGGCGCCCGCGCTCGTTCCAACCGCGTCCGTCAGCCCGACCGAAAGCTGGGTGTGGAACAGTTTTAGCACGGCGATTCCCACCACCCAGGCGAACAGCGACAGCACCTCGTGCACGAACCCGCGCACGAACCCGATGATCGCCCCGCCGCCCAGCAGCAAGATAACAAAGATGTCGAGCGCGCTCATGATGCTTCGGCTAGCGGGCTATCCGGCTCATCGCCAGTCAAGATTAACGGCCGAGGATATGGTCCACGAGCGCCTTCAGATTGGCGAACTCGGCCAACGCGATCCCGTCCCCGCCCTTGACGTCGCACGGCACCCACGCCGTTTCGAACCCGAGCTTGGCCGATTCCTTGAGCCGCAGCGGCGCGTGGGCGACCGCCCGCACCTCGCCCGACAGCGCGATTTCGCCCAGCACCACGCACTCGCTCGGCACCGGCCGCTCGGCCAGCGCGGAGATCAGCGCCGCCGCCACCGCCAAATCCGCTGCTGGGTCCGACAATTTGTACCCGCCGGCGACATTCAAATAGACTTCGGCGGTCGCGAAACTCAGCCCACAGCGCGCCTCGAGCACCGCGAGGATCATCGCCAGCCGCCCCGAATCCCAGCCGACCGCGCTGCGCCGCGGAGTCGCCCCGCTCGCCAGCCGCACCACCAAGGCCTGGATTTCGACCAACACCGGCCGCGTCCCCTCCAATGCCGGGAACACGGCTGTCCCGCTGACCGGCTCCGACCGCCGGGTGAGGAACAGCGCCGACGGGTCGGGCACTTGCGAAAGCCCCGCCTCCTCCATCGCGAACACGCCGATCTCGTCGGTCCCGCCGAAGCGGTTTTTCATCGCCCGCAGGATCCGATATTGGTGACTGCGCTCGCCCTCGAAGCTCAGCACAGTGTCGACCATATGCTCCAGCACGCGCGGGCCGGCGATGCTGCCGTCCTTGGTAACATGGCCGACCAGCACCACCGCGCTGCCTTGCTCCTTGGCGAAGCGCACCAGCTCCTGCGCCGAAGCGCGCACCTGGCTGACCGTCCCCGGCGCGACCTCGATCAGGTCAGAATGCATGGTCTGGATCGAATCGATCACAAGCAGCGCCGGCGGATCGGCCACGACCGTCGTCAAAATATCGCGGACCGAGGTCGCGGCGGCGAGCAGCACCGGTGACTTGCCCAGTCCCAACCGCACCGCACGCAAGCGGATCTGCTCGGCCGATTCCTCGCCCGAGACATAGACCACGCCTTGCCCCTGCTCGGCCAGCCGCGCTCCGACCTGGAGCAGCAGGGTCGACTTGCCGATGCCGGGGTCGCCGCCGACCAGCATCGCCGATCCGGGGACGATGCCGCCGCCGATTGCGCGGTCGAACTCGGCGATCCCGGTCGCGAACCTTTTGGGCAGTGCCACCTCGCTGTCGAGCCCGACCAGCTCGATCGTCCGCCCGCCGCCGCGCAAATTATGCTTGGCAGCGAAGATGCTCGACACCTCGGCGGCTTCCTGGACCAAAGTGTTCCACTCGGCGCAATCGACGCATTGCCCCTGCCAGCGGCTGCTGACTGACCCGCAGGCCTGGCACACATATCGGATTTTTGGCTTGGCCATCGCGGCTGCAACTCTATCCGTCGCAACCGCGACTGAAAAGGCCGCCGCGCCGCAACAGTATGCCCGCTGAGCTGTTGGTAAAATTCCACATCTTCAAAGGAATGCACGATGCCCTATGCCACGGCCAAGGACGGAACCCGTTTATTTTACAAGGACTGGGGCAACGGCGCCCCGGTCGTGCTGCTCCACGGCTGGCCGCTGACCGGCGACACGTTCGACGACGCCGCTCTGGCGCTGGCCGAAGCGGGCAAGCGCTGCATCGTGCCAGATCGCCGCGGTTTTGGCCGGTCCGACCAGCCGTGGGACGGCTACGACTATGATACTTTTGCCGGCGACATCGCGGCGATCCTCGACGATGCGGGGATCACCGAACCGGTCGCCCTGGTCGGCTTTTCGATGGGCGGCGGCGAAGTCGCGCGGTTCCAGACCAAAT
>JBDSNQ010000198.1:0-8595 GCA_039915275.1 Sphingomicrobium sp. | reverse complement strand
GTTATTATCTCAATCCGCTGGCCAATGTCCTGCTCGGGCGATTCAGTCTCAAGGAGCGTCTGTCGCGACTGCAATGGCTCGCGATCGTCATCGCTGCCGCCGGGATCCTGGTGCTCGCGGTGGGCGCGCTCGACCAATTGTGGATCAGCCTCACTCTGTGCATCAGCTTCGCCACCTATGGCCTGTTGCGCAAAATCGCGCTGGTCGACGCGGTCGCCGGGCTGGCGATCGAGACCGCGCTGCTGTTCCCGCTGGCGATCGGCTGGCTGGCCTGGCGGCTGGCCAGCGGAGTTGCAGTTTTGGGCACGACGACCAGCGACACAGCGCTGCTGGTCGCCGCCGGAGTGGTTTCGACGACTCCGTTGCTGCTGTTTACAGCGGCCGCACGGCGCCTGCGTTATTCAACCCTCGGCATGCTCCAGTTCCTGGCACCCACGCTGCAATTCGGGTGCGCGGTGTGGCTCTATGGCGAGGCGTTCACTCAGGCTCATGCGATCGCGTTCAGCGCAATCTGGCTCGCGCTCGGGCTGTATATGGTCGAGCTGATCCGCGCGCCCCGCAATACGCAGCTGCCGCAAGCGCCGGAGTGACAAGTGCTGAAGACATCGTCGCCCATTAGCTGCTAAGCACCGCTCCATGCTCAACCTCGCTTCGCTGATCATCGGTGTCGTCGCGCTGATCTTCGCCGCCGTCGCCTTCCTGCCCCTGCTGGGCTGGGCCAATTGGTTCATCATCCCGCTGGCGGTGATCGGCGCCGCAGTCGGCATGGCCTCGCGCGGGAACGCCGGGCGCAACCTCAACCTGTTCGTGATCGTCGTCGGCATCGTCCGCCTGATGCTTGGCGGTGGCATCCTGTGAGCCGCGACCCGCGGGTCGACGCCTACATCGAAAAGGCGCAGCCGTTCGCGCGCCCGATCCTCGAGACAATGCGAAACCGGGTCCACAAGGCGCTGCCCGACGCCGAAGAGACGCTCAAATGGAGCATTCCCGCCTACACGCTAGACGGGAAGATCGTGCTCATCACCGCCGCGTTCAAAGCGCATGCGGCGCTCAACTTCTGGCGCGGGCAGGAGCTTCGCGGTGTTGCGAGCGACGCCGATGCCATGGGCCAGTTCGGCAAGTTGACCTCGGTCGACGATCTTCCGCCTGATCGTGAGCTTGACGCTCTGATCCTCAAGGCCGCCGAACTCGCCAAAGCGGCACCGGCGCCGCGCAAGACCAAGCACGCACCTAAGCCGCCGCCCGAGCTTCACCCTGAGTTCGCCGCCGCGCTCGAGGCCGCGCCCAAGGCCAAGGCCGCGCTGGATGGCTTTCCGCCGAGCGCCCAGCGCGACTATTTCGAATGGATATCCGAGGCTAAACAGACCGCGACCCGGGCGAAACGCATCGCCACCGCCGTCAAATGGCTGAGCGAGGGCAAGCGCCGCCACTGGAAGTATCAGAACTGCTAGCTAGCGCGACATCCGGATACCCGGGCCGAATCGGGTGTCGGCCATGCCTTCCGTGACAAAGCCGCACTTGACGTAGAATTCTTCCGCAGTGGGATTGGCAATGACGGTCAGCGGGCCCAGCCCTCTTCGTCGGGCTTCGACCGCAGCGGCCTCGATCAGAGCTAATCCGACCCCGCTTCGCCAAAGATCCGGTTCGACGAAAAGTCCGTCGAGTTCGGCCTTGCCATGATCGTCGAGCACGACCGCAAAGCCGGCAATGCGGTTATCGATCTCGGCGACCACAACTTCGCCGCGCTCGATTTGCTTGGCAGGCAGAGTGATTGCTTCGGGGTGGGCTAGCAGCGCGTCGCGATGATCTTCGTGCACCAACGACGCGCGCCGTTGCAAATTTTCCAGATATTGGTGCTCTTCGGGACGTCCCGGCCGGATGCACAGACCGCGCACGTTTCTAATGCTCCTTGACGTAGCGGCCCGGCGCGTCTTCGATCGCTTTTTTCTTGCCCTTGCCGGGGATGCGCGCGCCCTTGGCCTCGACTGTCTTCGGGTCCTGCGCCCTGAGCCACTTGATCCAATCGGGCCACCAGCTGCCCTTATGCTCAGTCGCGCCGTCGATGAACGCGTCGAGCGTGGCAGCCGGCGTGTCGTTGACCCAATATTGGTATTTCCCGGCGGCGGGGGGATTGACCACGCCGGCGATGTGGCCCGAGCCAGCGAGCACGAAGCGCTTGTCGCCGTGGAAATGGTCCATGATCTTCCACACGCTCTGCGGCGGCGCGATGTGATCCTCGCGACCGGCCTGGATGTAGGCCGGCGTCTTGATCTTGCTCAGGTCGATCGGCGTTTTCGCGACGCTGATCCCACCGGCTTCGACCAGCCTATTCCCCTGGTAGAGGGTCTCGAGATAATTGCGGTGCCAGCCGGCCGGTAAATTGGTGGTGTCACTGTTCCAGTGCAAAAGGTCGAACGGCGGCGGCTCCTCACCAAGCAAATAATTATTGACCACATAGCTCCAGATGAGGTCGCGGCCGCGCAACAGGTTGAAGGTCGCGGCCATATAGCGGCCGTCGAGAAAGCCTTTTTCGGCGGTCAACTCCTCGAGCAGCCCCATCACTTCCGGGCCGAGGAACAGCTTCAAATCACCGGCTTCGGCAAAATCGACCTGGGCGGTGAAGAAAGTCGCCGATTTGACCTTGTCCGCCTCGCCTTTGGCGGCGAGGTAAGCGAGCGTCGCGGCCAGCGTCGTGCCGGCGACGCAATAGCCGATGGCGTGAACGCTTTCGACGCCGAGCGCATCGCGGATGGTGTCGATCGCGTCGATTTGCCCTTTGAGCACATAATCGTCGAGGCCGACGTCGGCGATGCTTTCGTCGGCCGATTTCCAGCTGACCATGAACAGCGACACGCCCTCGTCCACGCACCATTTGACGAAGCTTTTTTCGGGCGTGAGGTCGAGGATGTAGAAGCGGTTGATCCACGGCGGGAACACCACCAGCGGGGTTTCCAGTACCGTCTCCGTGGTCGGAGTGTACTGGATCAGCTGGTACAAAGGCGTTTCGTGAATGACCTTGCCCGGCGTAGTCGCGAGGTTGCGGCCAACTTCGAACGCGCCCGGCTTGCTCTGAGTCATCTGCCCGGCGGCGATGTCCTTGAGCATGTTGGCGAGGCCCTTCAACAGATTCTCGCCGCGGCTCTCGATCGTCCGTTTCAAAACTTGCGGGTTGGTCAGCGCGAAATTGGACGGGCTCATCGCGTCGACGAAATTCTTGATCGCGAACTTCATCTTGAGCCGGGTCACCTCGTCGACATCCTCGATCTCGTCGACCGAGCCGAGCATCCGGTCCGACAAAGCGAGATAGGTCTGGCGGATAGTGTCGAACAAAGGGTTGTCGCGCCATTCGGGGGCGGCGAAGCGGCGATCCTTCACTTCCGACTTGTTGGGATCGACGCCGAGCATCTGGCCCCACGCTTCGAGACCCTTGGCCCAGGCCTGCGCGCCGGCGGTCATCAGCGCCATCGGATCATTGGCCGCGCCTGCTTCCCCGCCGGGCATGCTGAACCCGAACGCGCTCGGGCTGGCCATCCCCGGCATCGCATCCCATCCGGCGAAGGGCTGGCCCTTGGCGTTGCTGCTGTCGAGGCTATCGGCCCAGGCCTGCATCAGCATCTGCTGGGCGCGGCCCATGACCAGCGTCCAATGCTGCCAATCCTCAAGGCTCGGCATGCCGGCCGCGCCGGTGTTCTCGTTGTCGCTCATAGGATCCATGTAGTCCTTGTCGGGCCGGAAGTCGAAGCTTGCCCGCTTCATCGTGGCCCGCCATGAGCGCCGCCATGGACGAACCATTCTACCGCATCCGGCGCTTGCCGCCTTACGTCTTCGCCGAGGTCAACGCGATGAAGGCGGCGGCCCGTGCGCGCGGCGAGGACATCATCGATCTCGGCATGGGCAACCCCGACGGCGCTCCGCCGGCCCATGTCATCGCCAAATTGTGCGAGGTCGCGGCCAAGCCCAACGCCCACCGTTACTCGGCCAGTCGCGGCATCCCCGGCCTGAGAAAAGCCCAGGCGGCCTATTACCAGCGGCGGTTTGGAGTGACTGTCGATCCGGACAAGGAGGTCATCGTCACCCTTGGATCCAAGGAAGGACTCGCCAACCTCGCCCAGGCGATCACCGCGCCCGGCGACGTCGTGCTCGCGCCCAACCCGAGCTATCCGATCCACAGCTTCGGCTTCATCATCGCCGGCGCCGCGGTGCGATCGATCCCGGCCGCGCCAGGCGAAGAGTTTTTCGTGCGTCTCGCGAACGCGATGCGCTTCACCGTGCCGCGGCCCAAGGTGCTGGTCATCGGCTACCCGTCAAACCCGACCGCTTATGTCGCCGACCTCGCCTTTTACGAGCGGCTGGTTGCTTTTGCCCGCGAACATGACCTGATCGTCATCTCCGATTTGGCCTATGCCGAGATTTATTTCGGCGACACACCGACCCCGTCGATCCTTCAGGTCGAGGGCGCCAAGGAGGTCGCGGTCGAGTTCACCTCTATGTCCAAGACTTACTCGATGGCCGGCTGGCGGATCGGCTTCGCGGTCGGCAATGCGCGGCTGATCGAAGCGCTGGCGCGGGTCAAATCCTACCTCGATTATGGCGCCTTCACGCCGGTCCAGGCGGCGGCGACCGCTGCGCTCAACGGCCCGCAGGACATCGTCGATTACAACCGCGCGCTTTACAAGAAACGCCGTGACGTCCTGGTCGAATGCTTCGGCCGCGCCGGCTGGGCCATCCCGGTGCCACAAGCGAGCATGTTCGCCTGGGCGCCAATCCCGGAAGCGTTCCGCGAATTGGGTTCGATGGAATTCGCCAAGCGCTTGCTGACCGAAGCCCGCGTCGCGGTCGCGCCCGGGGTCGGCTTCGGCGAGGAGGGCGAAGGCTTCGTCCGCATCGCTTTGGTCGAGAATGAGCAGCGCCTGCGCCAGGCCGCGCGCGGCGTGAAGACAATGCTGGCCAAGGTTTGATGGTTGCCGCCTCGTGATTTTGCTACACGGCAGCCCGTGACGGAAATAGATCAGCCTGGCCCAGCCGACCGCGATCGCTCGCGGTGGGTCAGCATTGCCGGAATGGCGATGATCGTGCTCAGCGCCGGCGCCGCGCTGCTGCCGGTCGAGAAAGGCATTTCGGGCGGGATCATCGGCGCGTTGCTGCTCGCCGCTGGGCTGATCGAGCTGGGTGCCGGGTCGCTGCGACGTGAAACGCGCGACCTGGCGATGCTGGCCGGGGCGGTCACGGTGCTCGCCGGCCTGCTGTTCCTGCTCAACCGCGAGTCGAAATTCTTCCCGACGGTCAACATCGTCATCGGCTGGCTGGCTCTGAGGAGCATCATCCTCGGCGTGAAGAGCCGCCGGGTCCGCGGCTCGGTGCGGACGTGGACAAGCGTCGCCGCGGCGACCGACTGCCTGCTCGCGCTGGTGCTGATCGTTGGCGTGTCACTGTCGAGCGTCGTCGTCCTGCTGTTCGGCCCGACCACCGCGGTTGTCGCCAGCTTCGCCTGGATCGTCGCGCTAAGTTTCGTCGCCACCGGGCTGCTGTTGCTCGAGGTCGCGAGTTGCGAGCGCGAGGGCGCGCGGCCCTAGCTGGCCGCGCGACTAAAGGCCCTTCGCCTGTCGCGCCCTCTCTTGCGGGGTCAAACGCAGAAAGCGGGCGGCGTTGTTGTAAAGGATGTCGCGCTTCTGCCGAGCGGTGAGGAACGGCGCGTCCTCGATCACCTTGACCGACCGATCGATCACCCCCGGCCACACCATCTGGTCCGATCCGAACATGACGCGGTTGGCGAAGCCGGCCTCGACGATCCGCTGGAGATAGCGATAGAAGGCCGCGCGCGGCTGGGTGAAGACAATCACGCCGGTGTCCACATGGACTTGGGGATGAGCGTAAAGCAGCGTCAGCAGGTCGTCGATCATCGGATAGCCGGCGTGCATGATGTCCACGCGGAGATGCGGGTGCCGGACCAGCACTTCTTCCATTGTCAGCGCGCTGTGCATGCGCGCGCGATAGCCGCTTGAACCCATGTAGATGACTCCGAACGGGCCCGGGCCGACATGAATCGCGATCGGAATATCGAGCCGCTCGGCGAGCGCCCAATACGGCTCGAGCCGGGGGTCGGCCGGTTCGATCCCTTCATATTGGGTGGTAATCTCACCCATGACATCGAGCGCGCCAGCGGCGTGCAATTGTTCGAGCTGAGCGGGCGAAATCTTGTCGCCCAGGCCGAACGACAGCCCTGGAATGAAGCGGCCGGGTGCCGCCTTGCGCCAGGTCGCGACCCGCGCTGCCGTTCCGGACAGCACGCCATAAATGTTGCGCCGCTTCATTGCCGCTATGGACTGGTTCATCACCTCCACGTCGGTCGTCGGCGACCACACCGGGTTGGTGCATTTTGGATGCTTCAAGCGGTCGAGGAACACTTCCGCATAGGGTATACGCTGGTCCCACGCCGGAAACTCCGGGAACGGCGCGCACATCCCCATTGGCGGCGGCCCCTGCTCATCGGCGGCGAGCGCGTGCATATGGACATCAAGCACCGGCAGCGGAGGGGCCGCTTCGGCAGGTCCGCCGATCGCAATCAGCACGGCCGCGATCCATACTCGCATCGGCTTGTCCTCCCGGGCCTGAATAGACCGCGACCCGAGCGCCTCGACAAGCCTGTTTCGGCTGCCTATCGATCGGCAACCATTTAAGGAGTGCTTTCCCCCATGCCGCACCGGCACGTTACCGCCTCGTCCGTCCTTGATCGCGTGCTGGTGCTGGAGATGGTGCGCGTGACCGAAGCGGCGGCGATCGCCGCGGCGAAACTGATCGGGCGCGGCGACGAGAAAGCCGCCGACCATGCCGCGGTCGAAGCAATGCGCGCGGCTTTGAACGAACTGCCGATGGACGGTACCGTAGTGATTGGCGAGGGCGAGCGCGACGAAGCGCCGATGCTGTTCATCGGCGAGCGGGTCGGCAGCGCGAAAGGCTCCGGCCCCAGGATCGACATCGCACTCGACCCGCTGGAAGGCACGACCATCACCGCCAAGGGCGGCCCCAATGCCCTCGCCGTGCTGGCCATCGCCGAGCAGGGCTGCCTGCTCAACGCGCCCGATGTCTACATGGACAAGCTCGCTATCGGCCCGGGCTATGCGGCGGGGACAATCGACCTCGCGCGCAGCCCGTCTGACAATATCCGCTCGGTGGCCAAGGCCAAGGGCGTCGACCCGTCGGAGATCGCGGTCTGCGTACTCGATCGTGAGCGCCATGCCGCGCTGATCGCTGAGCTACGCAGCCTCGGCTGCGGCATCCAATTGATCCCCGACGGCGATGTCGCCGGCGTGATCGCGGTGGCCAATCCGGAGACCGGGATCGACGTCTATATGGGCACCGGCGGCGCGCCCGAGGGTGTGCTTGCCGCCGCCGCTTTGCGCTGTGTCGGCGGGCAGATCCAGGGCCGGCTATTGTTCCGCAACGACGACGAAATCGCCCGCGCCCGCCGCTGGGAGATCGACGATCTCGACCGCATTTACACCATCGAGGACATGGCCAAGGGCGACTGCATCTTCGCCGCCACCGGGGTCACCGACGGCTCGCTGCTCGCAGGCGTCCACGTCCGCAAGACTTGCATCACCACCGAGAGCATCGTGATGCGCGCCAGTTCGGGCACCGTGCGCCGCGTAACCGCCGAACATCATCGCTAGCTCTGGACCGGCGCCCGCCCGGGGCTACAGTTGCGCCATGGGATTTGCGCTCGATGTCGAACGGTCGGTCAGCGGCCAGCCATGGCGCTGGCGGCGATCGGGGACCGAGCCCGGCCTGGCGCCCGATGCGCTGATCGACGAATTGCTGCTGGCCCGCGGCGTCGAGCGCGCCGACCTCGCCCGCCACCGCGTGCCGACGATCCGCGACTTCCTCCCCGACCCGTCGGTCTTCCAGGACATGGACAAGGGGGCCAAGCGCCTCGCGGACGCGGTCGAGGCGGGCGAGGCCATCGCCATCTTCGGCGATTACGACGTTGACGGCGCGACTAGCGCGGCGCTGCTGGTGCTGCTGCTACGCCGTTTGGGCGCCGACCCGATGATCTACATCCCCGACCGGTTGATGGAAGGCTACGGCCCGTCGGGCAAGGCGCTGGTCGAGTTGAAGCGGCGCGGCGCGAGCCTGGCGGTGACGGTCGATTGCGGCGCGCAAGCGTTCGAGGCGCTCGACGAAGCCAAAGCGGCCGGCCTCGACGTGATTGTGGTCGATCACCACCAGTGCGCGAGCCAACTCCCGGTGACGCTCGCGATGATCAACCCCAACCGCCTCGACGAAAGCGAGATTGGCGCGACCCACGGGCATTTGGCCGCCGTCGGCATGGCATTTCTGCTTGGTGTCGCCTTGCTGCGCGAACTGCGCGCTCGCGGCCGCTTCGTCGGCGAGTGTACCGAGCCCAATATCATGGACCTGCTCGACCTGGTCGCGCTCGGCACCGTCGCCGATGTTGCCCGGCTCAAGTCGCTCAACCGGGCGTTCGTCACGCAGGGCCTCAAGGTCATGGCGGGGCGGCAGAATATCGGGCTGGCGGCGCTGGGCAAGCAGATCGCGATGCACATCGCGGCCGCCAATCCGCTGGCGCTCGATGCC
>JBDSNQ010000069.1:0-8537 GCA_039915275.1 Sphingomicrobium sp. | reverse complement strand
AATCAGCTTGTTGCAGGCCGCGATGTCCACTCGCGGCGGAAAGGCATTCTTCTCGTCATAACATCGGTCTCTCAGCGACTGATTGGTCGCATCCTCATTCGCCTCGAAGGCCAACCAGAGGCAAAGGCAGCCGAAGAGCGCATTCCAAACCAATGATGCCCAAAAGCGTTTTGGCTGCCCGTCACGTTCGTAGGTGTTGTAGAACCCCCTCGCGAAGGGCTGTACCCGCCTCCTCACCAGGCCCTGAACGACGGTGACAAGCGACCACGCGCCTAGGCATACCATCAATATCGGCAGAAAACTGGGCGATCGTGCAAACTGCTCGGCGGCCGGCGTGAAGATGAATATTGCAAACGCAGCGAGCGCACATAAAGCGCCAAAGCTGAGAGCGAAGTGGGCCGGTGTCCGCCACGCCAGGTCTTCAGACGGTTGAGTTACGTCCCGGCGAGACGGCGACGCCGCGATATAGCGAAACACATATCGGCTCGGCCCATAGGCGGCGGCCGCAATCCCCAATAGCAGCCAAGCGAGGACAGGTATTTGAAAGAACATTTAGTGCCATGCTGTCCGATTGCGCCAATGTCCGCAATGGGTCGAAACCGGACATTAGCGGTCGCCATCCATCGATGTCTATCGCGGACGATGAAATCAGCGAAGCGCTGGACACCTCGTCGATGTGGGCCGAAATCAGTTTGATGGAGACAGCCGCGCGCAACCAAGTTCGCCTGATACTTGATGACCTCACGTCGAACAGTGAGAAGTCATTCAGTGATCGCGTCGCAGCGATTTACAGCAGCCACGCTGCAAAAGGTCGCCTTAAGTCCGGCGCAACCGTTAGGGTCGCGCTCAGCGCCGCAGAGGAAATCTCAGGCGACATGCTTTCTACAGCCGTCGATCAGGTTGGGGCTGTCGCAAAGGACGTAGAAGCGTTTGCTATGATTTCCGAATCGTTCGACAGCCATTTGTCCAAAGTTGCTATCAAGATGGCTGGCGTTGCCTCGACTGCTTCGGGTAGGCCGCCAAACATTACGAAACCCGATAGTGTACTTCTAGCCACTAGACGTGAATTTGAGGCGCTTCGCACCAGATTGACTAGGCGGCTAGAAATTCATCGATTCACTTTCACTCAGCCCAGCATACCCTTCACTCCCGCGCCAGCGACAAGTGAGCCAAAGGTGGCCGTCGGCCACCGCAAAGGAGGGCGACCGCCCGCTGAGTTTTGGGACGATATGTGGTCCGCGATCGCGACTGCGCTCTACTCGGGTGCATTGAAGCCCAAATCCCAGGCCGACGTGCAGCGAGCTATGTCGGAATGGATTGACGGCAGAGGTTACAGCGCCGCCGACAGCACAGTGAAGGGCCGGGCGCGGCGGCTTTGGAATCTAATTGAGGCTCTAGACGAATAGGTTTTCGACCGTTTCCGTCCCTTTCCGGCCGCGATTCAACGCTGGATCGTGTTGATGCACTCCCGTGACCGCTGGTGTCCTGCCAGCCATAGGACGGAGTGAATATCATGGAGCCGCTGGCAGTCTCGATCAACGATACGGCAAGAGCCTTGGGACTGGGGCGCACGTCAATTTACGCGATGATCGGCGACGGCCGGCTGGAGGCGTTCAAGCTGGGGCGGCGCACGCTGGTCAAGGCGGAGTCAATTAGGCGGCTGGTCGCGGCGCAAGGCCGAGGGGCAGGCCATGGCCACGCGACGGGTTAACCCGCGCGCCGTCAAGCTGCACCGGAGCTATAGTGTTCCCGAACTGGCAGCTTGTTTCGGCGTCCATAAGAATACCGTGCGCCATTGGCAACGCGACGGGCTGAAGCCGATTGATAGCCGAAGGCCTGTGCTGTTTCAGGGCATGATCGTCCGTGCCTTCCTGTCGATCCGCAACGCCAGCCGCAAGCGCCCTTGCTCGCCCGGAACGCTGTATTGCTTCCGGTGCCGTGAGCCGCGCCCGCCCGCGCTCGGCATGGTCGATTATCTGTCAATCAACGCCGAATCAGGCAACGTCCGCGCGATCTGCGCCACGTGCGAAACCGTGATGCACCGGCGGGCTTCGAAAGCCTCCCTGCCGTCGATTCTGCCTGGTTGCGACGTCCAATTCGTGGAGGCCTTGCCACGCCTAAATGGCAGTCCCTCGCGCTCCCTGAATTGTGAGTTGGAAAGGCAAAGGGCGACATGACGAAACACAGTCCCGCAAACGAGCAGATCAAGCGCGACTATTTCGCCTATCTTAAGGAAGCGCGGGGCCGCGACGAAGCGACGATTGACGGCGTGGCAAAGTCGCTCGCGCGGTTCGAGGAATCGACCAAGGCGCGCGATTTCAAGCGGTTTCATCGCCGACAGGCGGTCGCATTCAAGGCGGCGCTGGCCAACGCGACCAACGCGCGCACCGGGGAGCGGATCAGCAAGGCGACGATGCTTTCGACGCTGCGCGACTTGCGTGCCTTCTTCTTCTACCTAGCGCATTTGCCGGGTCTTAAGTCGCATATCGCCTACGCTGACGCCGACTATTTCAACTTAAGCGACAAGGATGTGGCGGTGGCGCGGGCGCGGCGGGAAAAGCGGGTGCCGACGCTGGCGCAAGTCAATCACGTTCTTTCTGCCATGCCAGCCGGCACGACCCTGGAGCGCCGTGACAGGGCGCTGATCGCGTTTGCTGCATTGACTGGGGCACGGGCGGGCGCGCTAGCATCGTTCCGGCTGGGGCACGTCAACATCTCCGATGCCTATGTCGATCAGGACGCTCGCACCGTGCGGACTAAGTTCGCCAAGACGTTCCGCACCGACTTCATGCCGGTCTGCGGCGGCGCTTTGGCCATTTTCACCGACTGGGTTACCGAACTGGAGCGCGATCATCTTTGGGGTCGCGACGATCCGCTGTTTCCGGTTACGCAAATGGGGCCGGACGAAAATGGTGGCTTTACGCCCGTCGGCATATTGCGCAGTGGCTGGCGCACGACCCAGCCGATCAACGCGGTATTCCGGCGCGCATTCGAGCGGGCGGGCTTGCCCTATTTCAATCCGCACAGCTTCCGCGATATGCTGGTCCGCCACATTATGTCGCTAAACCTGTCAGTGGAATCGATGAAGGCGTGGTCGCAGAATTTGGGCCATGCCGACGTGCTGACGACGCTCACAAGCTATGGGCAGGTGCCCGCGCACCGCCAAACCGAGCTGATCCGGGGGCAAGGGAGCACCGCCCAGGGCGCGGACAATCGCGATCAGATTGCCGTGCTGGAAACCTTGCTGTCGGGCTTGAAGTCGGGTGGAAATGCTTGCTCGCTGCACCAAGGTCCGCACCGCTAAGCAGGCCTAGAAAAAGCGGGCTTGCGTTGGGAATCAGGTCTCAATCCAGTTCGTACTCTTAACGAGGCAAACGCCGCTTTTGGCGAAAATAAAATCTTGGACAGATTAGCTCTGTGGGGGCCTATTTGGGGGCCTTTTCGAAACAGTTTTGCTTATTCGACAACAATATCAATTGTTTAGATATCGGATTCGAGTCCTCTCCTGTACCACTCTCCCTGTTCGCACGGGAACCGCGGACCCGAACCGGCGGCCGCCTAGGTCACCGTGGTTATGATCATCGTGACATTGTCCGGGGCACCGCGCGACAGGACGGTTTCAAGAAGGCTCTCGGCGGCTACCGCTGGCGGCCGCGATGTGAGCTCGGCGACCAGCTCGGCATCACTGACCAGCCGCGTCAGGCCGTCGCTGGCAAGCAGGAAAAGGTCGCCCGACTGCACGTCACCGCTCACCTTGTCGATCGTGAGATCCGCGCCGACGCCCACCGCTCGGGTGATGACGTTGGCGTTGGGGTGCGATTCCGCTTCCTCCGCACTAAGCATGCCAGCGTCGACCAGGTCCTGGACCAGGCTGTGGTCACGCGACAGCTGGACGATTTCCCCGCCGCGAAGACGATAGGCGCGGCTATCCCCGGCCCAGAAGCAGCGGAATTGTTCGCCGGATATGGCCAGCCCGACAACCGTGCTGCCGATCGAGCGCTGGCTATTCTCGGCTGCCGCCAAAGCGATCAGCTCGCGATTGACCATGGCCAGCGCGTCGATCGCCGCGTCCACTATCGTATCCAGGCCGTAGACGATCGGCAGGCGCAACAAGGCCTCGGTGACCATCGCGCTGGCGACGTCGCCCTTGTCATGTCCGCCCATGCCGTCGGCGACCGCCCACAACCCGCGCTCGGTGCGAACCAGCATCGAATCTTCGTTCACCTTGCGGCGCAGCCCGACATGGGTTCGACTGAAACATTCGATGGCCACGCTTACTCCCCGTTTTCCGCCTAGAGGAGGGAGACTAGCAATTGCTGGGGGTTCATGCGATTTACTTTTTCTTCAATGTGATCGTCGGGGGGATGCCGGCAGTGAGTAAGGCCTACAGCAACAAGGCGCTGCCCGCGGGAACCATTCTCCGCGAATGGCGCCTGGAAGACGTGCTCGGCGTCGGCGGGTTTGGAATCGTGTACAAGGGCCGCGGTATTTATTTCGGCGAACTAGTTGCGATCAAAGAGTATTTTCCAAGCGCGATCAGCGAACGCGATGGCGAGGACACGGTTGTTCCAATCGGTTCGGACGTCGAAGAGGTCCACGCCCTCGGGCTCAAGAAGTTCGTCGAGGAAGCGAAACTTCTGTGGAATCTGTCGACCCCGACCCGCCACCCCAACATCGTCAGCGTCCGCAGCCTGTTCGAGGTTCATGGCACCGCATACATGGTGATGGACTTCGAGGACGGGGTGTCGCTGTCGAAGTTGCTCAAGGAGGGCCGCCGCTTCAACGAGCGCAGCTTGTGGAACATCGTTCGGCCGATCGCCGAGGGTCTCGACAGCGCGCACCGCGTCGGCGTCCTCCATCGCGACATCAAGCCGCCCAACATTCTCATCACCGACGACAGCCGGCCGGTCCTCATAGATTTTGGCTCGGCGCGGTTCGAAGCGGCGGAAGCAACCAGCACGACGGTGACGTTCCACACGCCGCCGTACGCCGCCCTCGAACAATATGTGAAAACCTACGCCCAGGGGCCGTGGACGGACATCTACGCGCTCGGCGTGGTGCTCTACGAATGCGTGACCGGCGAAAAACCACCCGAAGTGCTCGAGCGCATGCACGGCAGCATGGGCCAGCCGCTGGCCGAGGGCCACTGGCCCGGTTTTGGCAAACGCTTCCTCCAGGCGATCGACGCCGCGATGACGATCCGCCCGACCGAGCGTCCGCAATCGATTCGCGAATGGCTCGCCTTGTTCGGCAAGAAGGATGTCGAGGCCGAGGTCAGTTCGGAAGAGGAGCCGACCCGCTTCTTCGCCCATGAAGTGGCCGCCGATGCCATCAGTCCCGTTGCCCCGCCGGCGCCGGGATTCGAACAAGCCGAGCTGCCCGAAACCTCGGTTCCAAGCGATCCGGGCGAAGTCGAGTTCAAGCGTGCCGGACAGGATACGGGCGCGTCGAAGAAAAAGAAGGATGTCGCGGCCGCCAGGGCCGGCGAGCCCGAGGCTCCCGACGAGCCAGCCAAAACCGCCGAGCCGGCGAAAGCCGAGGACGCGGTTCCCGTCGTTGCTCCGCTTGATCGCGGTGCCGCCGCCAAGAAGCAGGCGGTTGGCGCAACCCGCGACGGGGCCAAGGGGCCCGCGGCCGAATGGTATAAGAAGCCGCGCGTCGCGATGCTTGCCGGTGGCGGCGCCGTGGCGCTGCTCGCTGCCATCGCCGCCGGCTCATTCTTGTTCGGCAAGGGAGATTCGAACTCGGGCTATGAACCCGTGCCGAATCTGACCGGCCCGACCTTCACCCCGATCACCAATCTCGACGTCGATGGGCTGGCCCCGGCCGAGCGCGCGCTCGCCGACGAAGCCCGCGCGGCCGGCGCCCCGGCCACCGCGGTCAACGGTCTTGTCGCTGCAACCGAACAACTCGAGGGCCAGTCGGCCGGGCTTCAAGCCCTTCAGAGCAACCCCGCGCAGGCCGCCGCGGCCAAGGCGCGAGCGGACGAGATGAAGCGCACGGCCGCGTCGGCCAATGTCGCGTTTGTCACTGCTCTGCTGCGCGATTCGGAAGCGCGCGCACAGCGGCTGTCGGCGGACGTTCCCGCGGCCAGCCGGGCGCGCGTCGATGGCGCCGTGTCCGCCCTGCGGACCGCGGTCGAGGCGTCGGCCAATATCACCGATCCGGCGCAGTCGCTGAACGCCGCTCGCGACGCCCTAGGGAAATCGCAAGCGGTTGCGTCCAGCGTGCTGTCGGCGAACCGGAAGGCGGCCGAGGTTTTGGCGCAGAAAGCGGCCAAGAAATCGGCGCTGACCGCGACCCCGACTGCAACGGCGAGCACGACCATCGCCGCCAAGCCAATTGCCAAGGCGGAAGTTACGTCAACCGCTTCAAGCACGGGCCTTTCGGCGGGTAAAATCGCGCAGTTGAACGCCGTCATCGACGGGGCGCGCAGCCTGGCCAAGCAGGTCATCCGAATGGGCGATCACAGTTCGAACGCGACCCGCAAAGCCAATGCCGGATTAGCCAAAAACTATGACAAATACCTCGCCAATCTGCGGGATTCCGGGCGCGGCGTGAAGTCCGATAAGGATGCTGAGCGCCTGATCAAGGAAGCAAATCAGACCAAGGCCTATATCGTGTTTCTCAATAAGCAGTCCTCGGCCGCGCAATAAGCGACGCGTCGGTCTTTCTGATCAGGAAACTGTAGCGACCGGTGGCTTGAGCGAACCGTCAAATCAGGACGAGCGCGCCAACCGAGGCTCGCGCGGATTGGCCCCGGGAGTGAGCGTCGCCGGGTCGCCGTGCTGACCGATTTCCGCACTGGACCGGATTTCATGCTCGAAGGACACATTGCCAACCCGCAGGACCGAACCGACGGGGAGCAATGAGGTGCGACCGATCCGTTTGTTGTCGATGTACGTGCCATTGGTGGAATTCAGGTCCGAGACCTGAACTTCATCGTTCGCCAATTCGATCAGGCAATGCGCCCGTGACACGCCGGCGCCGGCGACGACGATATCGGCTGGCGCGGTGCGGCCGACCTTGAGGCCCTCGGCGCCAATCACAAACCGGGTTTCCGGGACCTCACCATCGAGCTTCAGGAGACAATGGATCTGATCCACTTCGTGCTGACGAAAGTCGTCCGCAGCCTTGTAAAACTGGGTCTGGTCTTCTTCCACGGCGGTCGGCTTGACGAGCTTCGAGCCGGCCCGCGCCTCGCGCATCCGCGCGGCCGCGAGCAACAATTCGTCGACATTGTTCATCGGCACCGATTGCGCGTCGGCCTTGACCGGGTCCGCCGCCGGCTCAGGCGCGGGCGCGGCTTGAACCGGCTTCGGTTCCGCCACGGGCGCGACAGCAGCCGGCTGGGCAGTCACTTCATCGTCGCCACCGCCAACCAGGCGATGCAGATCGTTGACCAGCGTCCGCCAGCCAACATCGGCCGTGTCGCCGCTCCAGTCCGAAAGGTCGGCGGCGTGGGTCAGCTCGAAGATGATCGGCCGGTCGCAGGCCTCGATGATGGCCGGCACCAGCTTGTTGCGCCGATCGGCCAGAGTCGCTTCGGCCCGGACCCAGCGCGACAGGACCGAGCGTGGTGACCACAGCACGACCACCGCTTTGGCCGCCCGCAGCTCTTTCTCGATGACCTCGTCGAATGTTTGGCCGGATCGCAGCGCCGCGTCCCACCACACGCTGAATCCTTCGCGGGCGAACGATTCGGCGAAGTGCCGGGCCGCAGTCCGGTCTTCTCGACTGTAGGAGAGAAAGATGTCAGTCCCGGACACGTAAATCCCCCAAGTGTGAACCCTTCGGCCCCGCAGGAGACCGCTACCGCGCCGCCAAGACGCCCCGCTGGCCGGACGTCGACCAGGCGCGCTCCGCCGCAGGCGACTCGATTGCGCACTTTTACTCTCTGTTAACTAACGGCAAAAGTCGAGCACGAACTGAGGTCGGGAAACCCGCGCTAACCCTGTTCCTGTCCTCTTTTGGCACTATTCGAGCGGTGGGTTAGGCCATCCCCAAATCCTGTTGTTGGTTAACCAGCCGCCACTCATCGAGATCGGCGAGCATGGTGCGGGCGGCCTGTTCGGTGAGGTCGGCGGCCCGCGGCAGCGCAACGCCGCGCATCAATTCCGCGTCGATTTGCCCCAGGGTATTGGCGGTCGCTTCGGAGCGCACGGCGCTGCCGCCGAAGTCGCCCTGGAAGCGGATTCCGAACACGGCCGTACCCAGCGCCGGGAAGCCGGACGACACCAACTGGAACCAATTATTGAATTCCTGGACGAAATTCGGTGCGAAAGCGTAGCCGGCGATCACAGCGATCGAGACCCCGAGGGTGGCCATGAACATCCATCCCGCGACCATTTCCAGCCGCTGGTCGAGCGTGTCGATCTGGCCCGCACTCTTGTGGTGATAGGCGACTTGCGGCGCGATCTCATGGCTCGCCACGGCGCGCGCCAACTCGGCCTCGCGGCGTTGGTCGATGACCCCGCCGGGGCAGCCCATCGCGCGCCAGATGGCGCCCGCATACCAGTCGATCCAGCGCGCCGAGA
>JBDSNQ010000190.1:0-3319 GCA_039915275.1 Sphingomicrobium sp. | reverse complement strand
CTTCTCGGTATCCTCGGCGGCGTCCGGGACCAGCACCGGGCTGCTCAGCTCGAGCCGGGCGGTCAGCTCGCTGGTCCGGCGCAACGACACCTCGACCGGCTCATCGGGCCGGTTGAGCATTGCATATTCGATGATCTCGGTGACCAGGAAAGCGACCGATACCGCCACGTCCTGGGTGGTGTAGACGGTCTCGAGGTCGAGATGCAGAACCAGCCCGCGCGCGGCCTCGGGCGCGCTAACGCGAAGCTCGGCGCCGAGCTCGGACAGCAAGGGCCTGAGCGCGATCCCGCGATTTTCCTCGATCTCGGCGAAATGGTTGCGGTGGACGATCGACAGCGCTCCGACGCGGCGACCGATCGCATCATAAGCCGAGCGCGCTTCGGGCGTGCCCGCGCTGCGGCCGTGGATGTTGAGCAGCGACGCCACCACCTGCAGATTATTCTTCACCCGGTGGTGGACTTCGCGGACCAGCCGCCGCTGGCCGTCAAGCGCCTCGGCCATCTCGCGTTCCGATTGCTCGATCCGCTCGAGTCCGCGGGCAAAGGCATCGCGCAATTCCTGGATCTCGGTCGCCGGGCCCAATTTGTCGGGCAACATGGCGCTTTCGCCGGGCTGGAGGCGGGTGACGGCGCGTTCGAGCCGGCGCAACGGGCGGATCAGCAGGCGCGTCACCAGCAGCCAGCTGATCAGCGCCGCCATCACCCACATCAGCAAAGGCAGCAGCAGCATCAGCCGGTCGGCGGTGGAGATCAGCGGCACCTTGGCGCCGATGCGGGCGGTGAGCTGGCCGTTGCCCAGCGGCCACTCGCTGTAGGAATGGCCGCGATCGCCATCGCTCGGCGCGCCGCCTTCGATCAGCCGCAGGTCGCGCAATTTGTCGCGGACGGTCAGCGATTCGATTTCGCTGTTGCGCTCGACCGCGGCGCTGCGCATTTCCGCGGCGGGGATGGCGGCCGTGGCCATGCCGCCGATCACGCCGACGCGCAGGATCAGCGCTTCATAGCTTGGCGCGGCGCGGAGCAGGATCGCGCCCGGAGCGACCATCGGCAGATTGGGCGGCGCGGCGACTTCGCCGACTACGCACAGCGGCGTTCCGTCGGGGCTGTCGAGCTCGAACCGGCTGGCGACCGCGGGCGCGACGGCGAGCGCGCGCTGGGCGCGGTCGCAGGCGCCGGCGGGTCCGGCGGCAAGCGCGCCATTGGCCGCGATGCGCAGGGCCAAGGCGTTGCGCGCGATCAGGCTCTCGATCGCCCGCGCCGCAGTCCGCGCCTGGTCGTCGGTTCGCCCGCGCGACGCGTTGTCGGCCTCTTGGATGCCCGAATTCGCGACCCACACCAAAGCGATGCCGATCGGGAGCAGCGCCGCGCTCAGAATGAGCAGCAGCTTGGCCGCGGTCGGCAGACCTGCGAAACGCTGGGCAGCGCTGGTCATGCGGCGGCCGGCATCAAGTGTCGATTATGCCGGAATCAGCTGAGCTTGCCGAGCAAGTCGTGAAAATCATCGGGAACGGATTCGCGCAGCGTGTCGTCATAGACCGAGCGCAAGGCGCGCCCAAGGTCGGCCGCGCGATGCTTGCGCGCAACCTTTTCGAGCGGACCCGCAGCCTCCTGCGAGCCGTCCTTTGCGCTCTTGGCCCTGGGGTTCTTGCGTTTCCCGATGCCCTGCGACTCGCCCTTCTTGCCACTCAAACTCTCGTCCCCCTCGCGCGGGTTAAGCGCGCGCTCTTACATTCTCGGCCCAGACGCGCAACGGGCCGAGCCAATTGGTCGAACCGCGCGGCGAAATGCCCCGAGCCCAGGCCTTCCCCAACAGCGCCACGCGATGCCAATGAACGGACTGATCCGCCAAGGAAACCAAATCGCCGATGCTTTGTTCCAGAGGCGAGTCACTTCTCTGTCGACTAGTGCACGGCGGCCACGGGTAGGACGGCGAGGGTTGCAACGCGGGTGGCGGACGCTCAAAGAGCCGCAGACCTTATTAAGTTCATGAAAGAGCCTAACCATATGTCGCTTGGCCAGGACCTTGCCCCGCATCTGCCCTTCCTTCGCCGCTACGCGCGCGCCCTGACCGGGAGCCAGGCTCACGGTGACGCCTTCGTTCGCGCGGCGCTCGAAGCGATCGTCGCCGAGCCGGACGAATTCCCGCGCGACGTCGATCCCCGCCTCGGCCTCTACCGCACTTTCCACGCGATCTGGTCGACCGCCAACATCGAGGAAGGCGAGGAGCCGTCGCGCAGTTTCTCCGGCAGCGAGGGCATCGCCCACGCCCGATTGTCGCGGATCACGCCCTTGTCGCGCCAGGCGCTGCTGCTGACCTCGCTCGAGGGTTTTTCGTCGGAAGACACCGCTTATCTGATCGGCGCCACGCCCAAGGACGTCGATTCGCTGGTCGCCGAGGCGTTGAGCGAAATCGAGCGGCAGACGCTCGCCGACGTGCTGATCATCGAGGATGAGCCGATCATCGCGATGGATATCGAAACCATCGTTCGCGACCTTGGCCATAATGTCACTGGCGTCGCCGTCACCCGCGATGAAGCGGTGGCGCAGGCACGCCAGCATCCGCCGGGACTGGTTCTCGCCGACATCCAGCTGGCCGACGATTCGAGCGGGATCGACGCGGTCAAGGACATCCTCGCCGAATTTTCGGTGCCAGTGATTTTCATTACCGCTTTCCCCGAGCGACTGCTGACCGGGACCCGGCCCGAGCCGACGTTCCTGATCACCAAGCCGTTCCAGCGCTCGACCGTCAAAGCGGCGATCGCCCAAGCCTTGTTCTTCGACGCGGCGACCGTTCCCGCCTCTTGACCAGCTGCTCCGGCGGAACATGGGCGCGGGGGGCGCGTTGCCCGCCCGAGTTCCATTCATAACGAGAGCATAATGGCCGATTCCCAAGAACATCTAACCACGACCGAAGCGCGCGCCGGTTCAACGCCACACATGACGCGCTATATTTTGGGTATTGGCACCGGCTTGGTGATTGTTGCGTTCGCGATCATCTTGTTCGTCGTGCGATGAGCCATACATTCTGGGGCAAGGTCGGATGATGTTAGGGTTGAACAGCCGGGGCGCAAAAACGTGCTCCCAACGGGTGGGGATCTAGTGGCCGACGACGCTGAGAACATGGTGGAAGCGGACGTCCCGTTCGAACTCATTCCTTTGTCCGATGAGGATTTCAAGGTCCAGCTGGGGGCGGTGATCCCTCATTTGCGCGCGTTCGGCCGCTCGCTGTCGGGCAGCCGTGACCTCGCCGACGATCTGGTCCAGGAAACGCTGTTGAAGGCGTGGGCGGCGAGGCTGCGCTTCCAGGCCGGGACCAATAT
>JBDSNQ010000249.1:0-13761 GCA_039915275.1 Sphingomicrobium sp. | reverse complement strand
CATATGCACGGCCCCAATTGGTGGCCGGTGATCCCGATCATCTTCGTCACGCCGGCCTTGACCTTTGTGCTCCATCGCCGATGGGTATTCGGATGAGCGCGACGATCCTTTCCGTGATCTGCCCGGTCAAGGACGAGCAGGAGGCAATCGCGCCGTTCGTCGAGCGGCTGCGGACGGTCCTTCAAGGGCTCGCCGACCCCGGGGCGAAGAGCTTCGAAATCCTGTTCATCGACGACGGCAGCAGCGATTCGACCCTGGCCGAGATTCGCCGCGCCAATTTGGCCGACGGACGCATTCGCGGCATCTCCTTCTCGCGCAATTTCGGCAAGGAGGCGGCGCTGTCGGCAGGCCTCGACCATGCCCGCGGCGCCGCGGTCATCCCGCTCGATGTCGACCTCCAGGACCCGCCCGAAGTGCTGCGCGACATGGTCGCCAAATGGCGTGAAGGCTTTGATATCGTTTACGGCGTGCGCGACAACCGCGCCAGCGACAGCCTGCCCAAGCGGCTGACGGCGGACCTGTATTATCGCGCCCATAATTGGCTGAGCGAGGACAAGATCCCGGAGCATGCAGGCGATTTCCGGCTGCTCGACCGCAAGGTGGTCGACGTCATCCGCGCGATGCCCGAACGGACGCGCTTCATGAAAGGCCTGTTCGCCTGGGCCGGCTTTCGCCAGGCCTCGGTCCCTTACACCCGCGAACCGCGCAAGGTGGGAACGAGCAAGTTCAGTTACTGGAAGCTGTGGACCTTCGCACTCGACGGCATCACCTCGGCCTCGACCGTGCCGCTCAGGGTATGGAGCTATCTTGGCGGCGTCGTCGCATTGTTTGCGCTCGGCTATGCCCTGGTGGTGATCGTGCGCACCCTGCTGTTGGGGGTCGACGTTCCCGGCTATGCGTCGCTGATGGTGGCCGTGCTGTTCCTCGGCGGACTGCAGCTGCTGTCGCTCGGCGTGCTTGGCGAATATGTCGGGCGCATTCTGGTCGAGAGCAAACGCCGGCCGCTCTATGTGGTGCGCGACGAGGTGGGCGGCGAGGGCTGATGGACGCCCAGGTCTACCTGCGCATGGCCGAGCTCGACCAACGCCATTGGTGGTTCGTCGCCCGGCGCCGGATCTTGCGCGCGCTGATCGAGCGGGAAATCCAGCCGCCCAGGGATGCGCACATCCTTGAGATCGGCTGCGGCACCGGACACAATCTCGCTATGCTCGGGGCGTTCGGAACGCTCGAGGCGACTGAGCTCGACGACGGCGCGCGGGCGCTTGCAACCACCCGGCTGGGCCGGCCGGTCGCCGCCGCCGCGCTGCCCGATTTGTCGATGTTCAAGGCGGAGAGTTTCGACCTGATCGCGCTGCTCGATGTGCTCGAGCATGTCGAGAATGACGGCTCGGCGCTGGCCGCCATACGTTCGCGGCTGAAGGTCGGGGGCAAGCTGCTGGTCACCGTGCCCGCGAACCGGTGGATGTGGAGCGCTCACGATGCCGCGCACCATCATCATCGGCGATACTCAAAGCGACAGCTCAGACAAGTCGCGGCCGAAGCCGGCTTCCGGGTCGACTTATTGTCTCATTTCAACACGTTCCTGTTCCCGCCGATCGCCGCCGCGCGGCTGGCGAGCAAGCTGCTCGGCCGCGAAAGCGCCGACGATTCCATTCCACCGGAACCGGTCAACTTTCTGCTGCAGCGCATATTCGCAATGGAGGCGCCGTTGGTCGGGCGCGTCCCGATGCCGTTCGGCGTGTCGCTGGTGGCGATCCTCACGCGCCCGAAGGCGAAGCCCTAGGAAGCCGGTACAGCGCCGACTGGCCGACGCTCCAGAGCGGCTGATTGCCTTGCATTTGCCACGGATCGGGGGGAGGAAAATCGACCAGCCACAGATAATCAAACTTGCCCGGCGGGATCGCCCGGAGCGCCGCCTCGGGGTTCCAATAGACGCGGCTGGTGCACCCCGGGAGGCGGACGATCTGCGACGGATCCGAAGTGAACGGGGCCGCCTCATGGTATCGCAAACTGAGCAGGTTTAAGCCCTCCGCCACCCATTGGTCATTGGAGAATCCGTGACGGCGGACGATGGTCATCGCCCCCAGATGGGAATTGCGTAACAGGCTCCATTGACCGCCGCAGCCGGTATAAACCAGGCTTAGCACCCGGGCGCCCATCTGCACATGATCGAGCGCGTGCAGCTTGGCTTCCTGGTCCCGCGCGGCGATGCCCAGGCTGGCGGTGGAGCCGGCGATGCGCGCAAGGAAGAAAATAAGCCCGAGCGCCGCGATCACGTCAGCCCGAGGCCGCTGCGTTTCAGCGCGGAAGCGGATCGCCAGGAGCAGGACCGCGATCACATAGGGGATCATTCGCATGTCGGCGAAGGCCGAGCCGAACACCAGATAAGGGAGCAGCATGAACCCGGCGAACAGCACCAATGCTGAAAAGGCCAGGTTGCGCGAGAAGGTCAGTTGCCGCTGTCGCAACGATTCAATCATCACCAGGATGGCGATCGTAACCGCCCCGACATCGAGCCATTTCCACCGGTCCCGCAGCGCGGCGAGGAAGAATTTCCATTTATAGTCCAGGTCGAACCAATGGCCGGTCTGGCCGCCCTGAATCCGGCTCCGCCAGGCGAGCATGGCGAACAATGGCAGCGCCATGACCGAAGCCTGCAGCGCAGCGTTGATTCCGGACCGGAACCAGCCCTTGCCGCCATCATGCTGACGGATCGCTTCACCCGAGAAGCACAGCAATCCGAGCACCCCCCAGCCAAAGGTGTGGGTGAAGAAGACGATCACCGAGATCGGTACGAACAATATCGAGCGGAGCTTGAGCCGGCCGAGCCGCGCCAGCCGCAACCACAGGCCGAAGGCGAGGAAGGCGAGGGCAATCGACAGCGCGTAATTGACAAAGCCGTACATGAACGGATGGCTGTAGGCGAACGGCAGCGCGAACAGCGCCGTCGGCGGAATCCGCCCATGCACTTCGCGCGCCACCCACAGGAAGCCGGCAACGGTCATCGGCGGGATCGCCAGGACGATCAGCTTGACCGCCAGCTCGAGCCCGAAAATCTTGGCCAGCGGAATGACCAATATGTCGACCCCGAGATTGCCGATCGCCGCCCATTGGAAGCCGTAAAATTGCGCGAGCCAAGGCGAGCTGGCGAGGTCGAGCTCCACCCGATAGCGGCCCATGTGGCCGAGCAAGTCGACCAGCGGCGGGACTGTCGGATAAAGCAAGGGAATGGCCGAGACGAGGATCATCGCCGCGACGAACCATCGCGTTTCCCACCAAGGACGGAGCCCCGATGACGATGCAGGTGCGGCTTGCATCGGTGCTTGTTTCCCCTGGGTTCTCGCGCTCAATCCAGAGCCGCTACTAGCTTACCCGCTTCTATTGTCCACGGCGGAGCGTTCGCGCCTCGCTGACAATCAATCGTCAACCAAGGCCCGATATCGATGGGACGATCGGGACCAACGCCTCTATAGGATCGACATGCGGCACCTGCTGACTTCCAACTTGACCGGCCAAATGTTCCGCTATGGCGTCAGCGGGGTCCTGCTGACCCTGTTCTATTCGACCGTATACTGGACGGCGGCGACCCAGCTCGGCGTGCCGGCCTTGATCGCCAACACCATCGCGTTCGTCCTGACCCTCGCATTGGGGTGGGTCATCCATTCGCGCTGGAGCTTTCGCGGCCATGGCCCGCGCCAGCGCCCGCGGACAGCCTATCAGCGATTCGTCCTCATTAACCTCGCCGGCTATGCGCTCAACAGCTTCTGGGTGTGGCTGATTGTCGAGCGGCTCGGCGGCTCCGTGCTGATGTCGATCCTGCCGATCGTGCTGATCACGCCATGGCTGAGCTTCTGGCTCAATCGCCGATGGACCTTCGGTTGAGAGTCCATACTTTGCGTTAACCCTCTTCTCCTAGCTAATGCTAGGACAGTTGGGGAGGCGGGATTGCGCGGAGATTTGAAGCTGGGTTCATCGGCCGCAACGCCGGTCGCGGAGGAGCGGCGGGATGCGCTCGAAGGCGAACTGGCGGCCGTCGAGGGTCCGCGCCCGGCCCGGTCAAAGCACCTTCCGCTGCTGCTCTATGGCGCTTTGGTCTTCTGCGTCGGTATCGCGATGTATTTGTTCGGCGTTTTGCTGGTCTTTCCGCGCTACATCCTCGGGCTCAACGCGGTGCTCGATCCGGTGAGCGAATGGGCGGTCTGGTATAGCGGCGTGCCGATCGTCGCCGGCCTGACCCTGGCCCTGATCGACTTGCTGTTCTTCCTCGACCACAAGAAACCGGACGTGCCGGTCCGCTTCCAACCTTTGGAAAACCGCGCCGTTACGGTCGCGCTGACGGCCTATAATGACGAAGAAAGCATCGCCGAGGCGGTCCGCGACTTCGCCCAACATCCGCTGGTCCGCCGGGTGATTGTGGTCAGCAACAACAGCCATGACGAAACCTTTGACCGTGCCGAGCGGGCCGGAGCGCTGACCTTCGACGAGGCCGCACCGGGCTATGGGCGCTGTGTTTACCGCTGCCTGACCGAAGCCGCGCGCTTCGACGATGTCGATTTCGTCATCCTGAGCGAAGGCGACAGCACGTTCCGCGCCTATGACATCGAGAAATTGCTGGCCTATGCCCCGCACGGCGACATCGTCAACGGGACGCGGACCGTCGAACCGCTTCGCCAATATAGCACCCAGCTCAGTACCTTCATGTATTATGGCAATGTGTTCGTCGGCAAATTGCTCGAGGCCAAACATCTCGGGCGCAGCACCATCACCGACGTTGGCACAACCTATAAGCTATGCCGCCGGACCGCTTTGCTAGACCTGCTGCCGAAGCTCGATCCGGCGATCAATCTGGAGTTCAACGCCCATTTCCTCGACGTCGCTTTGCAACAGGGCATGATGCTGGTCGAATGCCCGATCACCTTCCACCAAAGGGTCGGCGTCAGCAAAGGCGGCAATGTCAACAATTTGCGCGGGCTGTCGGTCGGATTGCGCATGATCCGGGGCATCGTCTTCGGCTGGAAACTCCTCGCATGATCGCGGGCTATCACGATTCCAGGCTGACGAGGGATACCCGCCGCGATACCGTGTGGAAGGCGCTGTGGCGCTACCATTTCAAGACCATCGTGCCGGCCGACGGATGTGTCCTCGATCTTGGCTGCGGCTATGGCGAGTTCATCAACAATGTCGAGGCGCGGCGGCGCATTGGTCTCGACGTTTGGGATGGCATTTCGAGCCACCTCGAGCCGGGCGTGGAAGCGATTGTATCGAGCGTCACCGATCTCGATCAGCTGGACGACGGCAGCGTCGATTTTGCCTTTGCCAGCAATTTGTTCGAACATGTCACGCAAGCGGACTTCGCGGCGGTGTTGAAGGCGCTGCGGGCCAAGCTCGCGCCGGGCGGGACGCTCAATATCCTGCAGCCGAACTATCGCTATGCCTATCGGGAATATTTCGACGATTACACGCACATCACCGTTTATTCCCATGTCAGTCTCGCGGATTTCCTCGCCGCCAATGATTATGAGGTGATCGAAATGCGGCCGCGCTTCTTGCCACTGACGGTGAAGTCGAGGGCGCCGGTGTGGCCACCGCTCATCGGGCTCTATCTCCAGTCGCCGTTCAAGCCGCTCGGCAAACAGATGTTCGTTCGGGCGCGCCCCGTGGTCCGGCCGATCGACCGGTGATTTCAAAGGATTCCGTCGCCAGCGCCCGTTGGGATGTTTCCTGGCGGCGCGTATTAGCAAGCGCGGCGTTGCTATTCGCGATCATCGTACTGACGGAGCACTTCGGGCTGTTCCTGGTTGGTGCCGTCAAGGCGATCCTCTATCCATTCCAACTCGATTACGGCGAAGGCATTGTCTGGCAGCAGGCGCTGCAAATCGTTGCCGGCCGTGGTTACGGAAGCATCGACCAATATCCGGCCATCGTCTTCCATTACCCGCCGGTCTATCACCTCCTCAGCATGGCCACCGCGGCGGCGTTCGGGATGGACCAACTTGCCGCCGGCCGTACGGTATCCGCCGTCTCGACGCTGCTGATCGGCGGCTTTGCGGGCCTGATCACTTTTCGCGCGATACCTGAGAAAAGTGGAACGGCGGCGGCGGCCATCTGCGCGTTCATTGGCGGCCTGGTCCTGTTCACATTATTGCCGGTGGCGGTGTGGGCGCCGCGGATGCGCGTCGATATGGCCGCGACCGCCTTCAGCTTCGCCGGAGTTTGGCTTGCCGTAGAGGCCTTGCGGAGACCCGCGCTGGTTCACGGCGCCGCGCTATGCTTCGTCGCCGCGGTATTCACCAAGCAGACCATGATCGCCGCGCCCGCAGCAACTTTCTTGGTCCTGTTGCTGGTCCATCCGAAGCTGGCCAGAGCGGGCATCGCGACCATGGTGCTCGGCGGGCTAGCCGTGCTGGGCGCGCTTACATGGTCGACTGACGGCGGGTTCATTCGCCACGTCTTCCTCTACAACATCAACCGCTTCGAGGCGTCGCGCCTATTGCAAATTGTCAGCGTAACCGTCTTGCATTTCTTCTATTTCGCGGCGGCCGCAATCGGCTTGTGGTTTCACCTTCGCGACCGCTGGCCGGCGTATCGCGGGGCATCGTGGACGGGGATCAGGGATCGGCTGCGCGCCGAGCCCGCCGATGCCGCATTGCTGCTGGTCCTGGCCTATTTCACGCTCGCCACCGCGATGCTGATCACCATCGCCAAGGTCGGGTCGAACATCAATTATCTGGTCGAATGGATGTGCGTCTTGGCCGTATTGGTCGGCCTGTCGATGCGCCAGGCGGCGGTCGCGATTGGCCGAACCTCAACCACCCAGCAGCGGCCATCATCGGCGGTTTTGCTCGCCGCCATTCTTCCGCTTTTGGTCGCATACCAGGCGTATAAATTGCCCGTTCCGGACCAGACTCGACGACGCCCAGTCGCGGAAACTCAGCGCCTGGTAGCGCTGGTGCGCGCGGCGGAGCGGCCGGTCATTTCGGATGATATGGTCATCCTGCTTCGCGCCGATAAAGCGGTCGAATGGGAGCCCGCGATTTTCGCCGAGCTGGCGAGCAAGGGCAAATGGGACGAGCGGCCGTTCGTCCGCCTGATCGAGGCGCATCATTTCGCTTTCTTCGTCACCGAAGGGGACCGCGGCCAGACGTTGTTCGACAGTCGCTATACGCCTGCCGTCGCCGGCGCGATCGCCAGCGCCTATCCGGTCGAGCGGCACTTGGCTGGCTACACGCTGCACCTGCCCGAATCAGACGCGAACCGATGACCATCCAGCAGCCAGCGTTCGCGACCCCCCGGGAAATTTCCCGGACCCGTCGGCTCGCTATCGCCGCGCTGCTGATCGCAATCCTGTTGCTGACGATAAAATTCGCGTTGTTCCTCGGCGGCGGTGCGCAGACGATCCTTTACCCATTTGGAATCGACTATGGCGAAGGCATCGTCTGGCAGCAGGCGCTGCGCATCGCTGCTGGAAACGCCTATGGCAGCATCGCCCAATATCCGGCCATCGTCTTCCACTATCCGCCGGTCTTTCACGTTCTCAGCACGGCGACGGCGACCATTTTCGGAGCCGACCAGCTCGTTGCCGGCCGCACCATATCCTTCCTCTCGACGCTATTGATCGGCGGCTTTGCAGGCCTGATCGTGTTTCGCTGCGTGCGGGAGGAAGCCGGAGCGCCGGCCGCAGCGATCTGCGCCCTCATCAGCAGTCTCGTGCTCTTGACGATGTGGCCGGTGATGTCGCGGGCGCCGCTGATGCGGGTCGACATGACCGCGATGGCGTTCAGCTTCGGCGGTGTCTTGCTCGGGATTGCGGCGTTGCGAAGGCCGATCCTGATCCATGCCGCCGCGCTGTGTTTCGTAGCTGCCGTGTTCACCAAACAGACCTCGGTCGCCGCACCCGCCGCGACCTTCCTCACATTGTGGCTGGTGGAACCGAAGCGGGCGCGGGCCGGCCTGGTGACGACGGTGATGGGCGGGCTGGCCGGTCTGGGCGCGCTCATTTGGTCAACCGACGGCGGGTTCATTCGCCACGTCTTCCTCTACAACGTCAATCGCTTCGAAGCTTGGCGGTTGCAATGGATCGCAACCGCTTTGGCCGTGCATTGCCTCTATTTCTGGGTTGCCGGGGTCGGCGCGTGGCGCCGCATTCGCGACCGCTGGCCGGCCTATCGCGGTGCGTCACTGGCCGGGATCAGGGCGCAGCGGAGGGCCGCGCCCGCTGACGCGGCCTGGCTCCTTATCCTGATCTATTTCACGCTGGCCACCGCGATGTCGCTCATGATCGCCAAATCCGGGTCGAGCCTGAATTATTTGATCGAATGGATGTGCGTCCTGGCCGTTATGGTCGGCCTGACGATGCGGGACGCAGCCAGCACAGCGATCGGGCCACCAGCGACGGCCGCGCGGCTGCAGTCGGTGGATGTGCTGCTGACGGCCATTCTGCCGGCTGCCGTGGCCATGCAAGCACTCATCCTGCCCGCCATGCCCGACGTGACAACACGGGCTTCGATCGCGGACATTCGCAAATTGGTCGAAGTCGTGCGCGTGGCGGAGCGGCCGGTCATTTCGGATGATATGGTGATCCTGCTTCGGGCCGGCAAAGGGGTCGAATGGGAGCCCGCGATTTTCGCCGAGCTGGCGAGCAAGGGGATGTGGGACGAGCGGCCGTTCGTCCGCCTGATCGAAGAGCATCATTTCGCTTTCTTCATCACCGAAGGGGACCGCGGCGACGCATTGTTCGATAGCCGCTACACGCCCGCCGTCGCCGGCGCGATCGCCAGCGCTTATCCGGTCGAGCGGCACCTCGCCGGCTATACGCTGCACCTGCCGGCCGCGGGCCGCTGACCGATCGTCGATCGACGCCATTCAACCCCGATACAGCTTGGTGCGCTTAGCTATCCGCCAGATTTCCATGAAGGAGTGATCGCATGAGCAAGTATCTTTTGGGCGGAGCAGTGACCGCCGCGCTGGTCGCAATCGCGCCCGTCTTCGCCCAGACTCCGGCGCCGATGCCGGTCTCGCCGCAGATTCAAGATCACATGGGCGGTAACGACATGCACTCGCGGGTCCAGACCCGCGCCGCGGTCGGCGACCATGTCCGCAAGATGTTCGCGCGGGTCGATGCAAATCGCGACGGCTACATCACCAAGGCCGAGGGCGAGGCGATGCGCGGCCAGATGCATCAGAAGATGGCGGAGCACAAAATGGCCCGCGCGAAGTCCGGTGGGGCGATGTTCGACCGCCTCGACGCCAACCACGACGGATCGATCAGCCGCGCCGAATTCGACGCCGCCCACGCGCAACGGATGGCGCGGATGGACAGCAACGGCGACGGCAGGCCAGACCGGCGCATGGGTGCCATGATGGGCGCCATGGGCGCTCGGATGAGCGGCGGCATGGGCATGGGCGGACGGATGTTCGAAATGGCCGACGCCAATCGCGACGGCCGCGTTTCGATGCAGGAAGCGACCGACGCCGCGCTGCGCCATTTCGACACGGCGGACGTCAACCGCGACGGCCAGCTGACCCCGCAAGAGCGGATGCAGATGCACCAGCGAATGCACGGCGAACGCAAGCCCGGTTAGCGGAGCGCGACGATTAGCAGGAAGGCCCGGCGGGAAACCGTCGGGCTCTTTTTTTACGCCATGGCCTTGCGGTAGCCAGCTTCGGCTTGCGTCATATAATCGCGCGTGATCGGCAATGCGTTGCGGTCGCGGACGTATTGGATCTGGTAATTGCAGCCCGCGCCGTGCTCGAACATGACGATCCCGCCGGCGAGATAGAATTCCCACATGCGGAAGAAGCGCGCGTCGTACATCGCCTCGATTTCCGCTCGCGCCTTGATCGCGCGCTCGAGCCAATGGCGCAAAGTGTAGGCGTAATGCAGCCGCAGGATCTCGACGTCGCCGGGGATCAGCCGCGCCCTGCCGCTGGCCGAAGACATCTGGGCCAGCGACGGCAAATGATATCCGGGGAAGATATATTTGTCGGTGAACGGATCGGGCGCGGCGGCGGCCGAACCGAACCTGCCGATGGTGTGTAGCAGCATCACCCCGTCGGGCTTGAGCAAGTCGCGGCAGGTGGCGAAAAATTCGTCGTAATGGGCCAGGCCAACATGTTCGAACATGCCGATCGAGACGATCCGGTCGAACTGGCCTTCGAGCGCGCGATAGTCGATCAGCTTGAACTGCACATGATCGGCGACGCCGGCGTCCTTAGCCCTCCGGCGGGCGACTTTGAGCTGCGATTCTGACAATGTGATGCCCAGCACATCGACCTTGGCGACGCGGTGCAGATAGAGCGCCGTGCCGCCCCAGCCGCAGCCGATGTCGAGCACGTGCTGTCCCGGTTTCAAGTCGAGCTTGGCGGCGATGTGCGTCTTCTTGTCCGCCTGGGCCTGCTCGAGGCTGTTCTTGGGGTCCGTGAAATAGGCGCAGCTGTACTGAAGGTCATCGTCGAGAAAGGTTTCGTAAAGCTCATCGCGCAGGTCGTAATGATGAGCAACGTTGCGCCTCGACTTGGCGGCTGGATTGCGGCGCAAGAGCGCTTTCACCGCGGCCAGCCTGCTCTTGGCAATCGGACTGCGCCCCTTGCCGCCATCTTCCCAGCGGTTGGACCCGACGACCAGCTCGAGCAGGTTGAGGATCGTCCCCTGTTCCATTACCAACCGGCCGTCCATATACGCCTCGCCGACGCCGAGCCGGGTATTGCGAATGAGGTCGAACACCACTTTGCGATCGCGAAAGCGGACGGTCAGCGTCTTGCCCCCGCCGGGCCCATAGGTCGCCTGGCTCCCGTCGGGATTGATGATGGTGATGCTGCCGCGCGTGAGCAGCCGCCCGATTAACCTGCCGATGAGTGTCATGCCCCGAGCCCTTTATACGCGCCGCTTGCGTTCCGACGCGGTCTTCAATTGCCCGCAGGCGGCGTCGATGTCGCGGCCGCGCGGGGTGCGCACCGGGGCCGAAATGCCGCCTTCGAAGACGATGTTCGAAAACGCCCGGATGCGCTCCGGCGCCGAGCATTCATAGGTCGCGCCGGGCCACGGGTTGAACGGGATCAGATTGACCTTGGCCGGCAGGTCGTACTTGCGGATCAGCCGTACCAGTTCGTGGGCGTCGGCGTCGCTGTCATTCTTGTCCTTGAGCATGACATATTCGAACGTGATTCGCCGCGCGTTATTGGCCCCGGGATAAGCGGCGCAGGCCTCGAGCAACTGCTCGATGCCATATTTGCGATTGAGCGGCACGATCTCGTCGCGCACCACTTTGTTGGTGGCGTGCAGCGAAACCGCCAGATTGACCCCGATTTCGGCGCCGGCGCGGGCCATCATCGGCACCACGCCCGAGGTCGACAGCGTGATCCGGCGCTTGGACAAGCCCAATCCGTCGCCGTCCATGACGATCTTGAGCGCGTCGCGGACGTTGTCGAAATTGTACAAGGGTTCGCCCATGCCCATCATGACGATGTTGGTCAGCATCCGCCCCCCGGGCTGGGACGGCCATTCGCTTAAGGAGTCGCGGGCGAGCATCACCTGGCCGACGATCTCCGATGGATCGAGGTTGCGGACCAGCCGCATGGTGCCAGTGTGGCAGAAGGTGCAATTCAGGGTGCAGCCGATTTGGCTGGAGACGCACAAAGTGCCGCGGTCGGCTTCGGGAATGAACACCATTTCATAATCGTTGCCGTCGTGGGTTCGCAGCAGCCACTTGCGGGTGCCATCGGTCGACACCTGGGCCTCGATCACTTCGGGGCGCGAGATGATGAAGCGTTGGGCGAACCACGGCTGCTGGACCTTGGCGACGTCGGTCATCGCGGTGAAATCGCTGACCCCGCGATTGTAGATCCAGTGCCACAGCTGCTTGGCGCGCAGTTTCGCTTGCCGGGGTTCGAGTCCGGCCGCTTCGAGCTCACCGCGGATTGCTTCCTTCGACAGGCCGACGAGGTCGACCCGGCCGTCGGCGCGAGTTTGAACGCCGCGCGCGACGGGCACGGGATCGATCAGGCCGGGGATCGGCATCAAGGCGGTGGCGACGGTCATGGCGAACGGCCCATCTAGGGAAGTTTGCTAGATTTTGCCAGCGCAGCCGGCGGCCGCCGCATCGATCGCCGTCGGGGCGCCGTCGAGCAGGTATCGGTCGGCGAACCGCCTGCCGCCGCCGTCGCGCGCTTCGATCCGCATCGAGGTGGCGGCGCGCACGGCATCGAGGATAGCGGCTTCCTGCAGCGGGCCACGGCTCCACGCCCAGTCGCCGCGCGCGATCAACAGGAAGGGCCGCTCGCCGATGGTCAGCATGATGCTCGATCCGGCGCGCGGCACGCGGCTCATGCGGACGTAAAACTGGCCACGCCCGGGCCCGCGCGCGGTGAAGCTGAAGCCGGCGCGGGCCTCTGGCTGGTGCCTGGCCGCGGGTTGCAGCGGCCGCGCCGCCGCCTCGCATCGCTCGCCATAGCTGTGGGCCGCCCAGCTCCCCCGCGCGGCCAGGGTTTGCAGTGGAGCAGCGAGCGCCGGCGACGGCGCCAGCAAGCTCCAGCCGATGGCCATCAAAACTGCCGTGCGGACGCCCATCGGCGCATCATAGCGCAAGACAAAGACAAGCCACAGCATCGCAACCGCTAGACATACCATGGCCTTGGGTTAGCTTCGCCAAGCCGAATCGCCCGATGTAGGGGCGAAGTATGAATCGCATTCAATATTTTGTGACCGAGTATCAAGGCCTGTGGTTCGTCATTCTGCAGGGTAGGCGTCATGGCCCCTACCCCAGCCAGCAGGCGGCGATCGACGAGGCCGTCCGCGGAGCTCAAACCGTGCCCGGATCCGAAGTGCTGGTGAAAACCGCGGACGATCAGGTGCGGACCGTGTGGACCGACGACAGCGATCCCGAGTGCAAGTCGGCGCGCGCCTCGCGACCAAACGAAGAGCGCCGCGCCGCAATCTCTCCAAAACGGATAGAGCTTGTTTATTAACTTAGGTTATGTCACAGCGACTTGCTCGGTTAATCGATTCGCTGCCTGGAGGCCGCGCCAATGAACCGAGAATCACAGAGCCTTTTCGAGCCCGTCGCGTCGCATTAGCGGCGCGCACTCGACATGGATGGGGCCGAACTCCTAACTCGGGTTGCGGCCGAACTTGCGCTCTTCGCGGGTATCGGTTTCCTGATCTTCGCGGCCAATGACGTCGCCGTCGACCTGATCTATTTCGGCCGTCGCCTGTGGCGCGCGGCGGCGATCTACAGCCGCTTCCCGCGCGCTTTCGCCAGCGACATGGCGTCGCCGGTGACGCCGGGTTTCATCGCCATTCTCGTTCCGGCATGGGATGAGGCGGCGGTCATCGCATCGATGTTGCGCGCGACCCTCAACCGCATCGAACATGCGAACTACCGGATCTTTGTTGGCTATTACCGCAACGATCCGGCCACCGCCGCCGCGATCGCCAGCGTGATCGACGGCCGCATCGGCCGCGTGTTGGTCGACGCCGACGGTCCGACGACCAAGGCGCACTGCCTCAATCATTTGGACGACGCGCTGCTCGCTTATGAGCAGGTCACCGGCCAATCGGCCCGGGCGATCGTGCTCCACGACGCAGAAGACGTAGTCCACCCGCTCGAATTGGCGCTGTTTGACAAGCTGATCGACCGCGCCGGGGTCATCCAGCTGCCGGTGCTGCCGCTGATCGATCCGGGCTCGCAGTGGATCAGCGGCCATTATTGCGACGAATTCGCCGAGGCGCACGCCAAGGAAATGGTGGTGCGCGAAGCGGTCGGC
>JBDSNQ010000013.1:0-1993 GCA_039915275.1 Sphingomicrobium sp. | reverse complement strand
ACGGCAAGCGCGTGCCCAAGGGCGAACGCGTGACCAACGCCGACGGCAGCTGGCGCGAGGAAGTGCGCCAGGGCAAATGCGTGACGATCAAGGAAAAGTCGGCCGCGGGCGAGTATAAAGAAACCCGCCGCTGCGATTGAGCTAGTTGGCCTTCGGTGAGCCTGGCTTGATAATACACGCCGGCATTCCAAACTTCGCAACATCCAAGCAATCGCGGACCTGGACGCTACCGTCGGGCCCGGCGAAGATCGCCCAGTCGCGGCCGGGACCCTTGCCGTCGGTGCAATGGGCGGTCCACATGTCGAGGTTCTTGTAGGCGGTCACGAAGCCGGATTTGTCGACTCGCTTGCAGGTATAGCCCGAATCATACAGCGCGCGCTTGAGCGCGATCGCGCGGTTCATGTCGTCGAGCTTGTGGAGCTGGTCCTGGACCTGGCTGCGGACGACGATCTGCTGCATGGGCTGGGTCGGTTGTGACGGTCCGCATGCGGCGGTCAGCAGCAGCGCCGCCGGGAAGAATAGCCTTGCGTTCATTGGCTCGCTCCATTTGCCCACTCAACGCCGGACGGACGCGAAAGCTTCGTGTCAGCTCTCGTATCGAATTTCGACCTTCGCGGCAGCGTAGATCGCCATTTCAACAGCCTCGTCAATCGAACTCGCGCGGGCGAGCGCGACCCCCATCCGCCGGTTCTTCAATGTCGTGGGCTTGGCGAACAGGCGGACATCGACCGGCTTGCCAGGACTGCCGAGCGCCAGCGCACCGGTGACTCCACCGAAGCCAAAGCGGTCGCTGTCCTGGCTGGCGAGGATCACCGCCGACGCCGATGGCCCGGCGAATTCGATGGCCGGGATCGGCAGGCCGAGGATGGCGCGCAGGTGCAGCTCGAATTCGTTGGGCGACTGCGAAATCAGCGTGACCATGCCGGTGTCGTGCGGGCGCGGGCTCAATTCGGAAAAGATCGCGTCGTCGCCGCGAATAAAGAATTCGACGCCGAATATGCCGGTCCCGCCGAGCGCCTGGACCACCTTGCTCGCCTGGTCCTGCGCCGATTCGAGTGCCGCCGCGGGAATGGCCGCGGGCTGCCAACTCTCCCGATAATCGCCCGCCTCCTGCCGATGGCCAACCGGCTCGCAGAATAAGACTCCGGACTGGGTCGCGACAGTCAGCAGCGTGATCTCGCTGTCGAACGCGATATATTCCTCGACGATCACCCGCGTTCGGTCGCCGCGCATCTTGGCCACCGCATAGTCCCACGCCGCGCCGACATCCTCGGCCGTGTGGGCAGTGCTCTGCCCTTTGCCCGAGCTCGACATGACCGGCTTGATCACGCACGGCAGGCCGACCGCCTGCGCCGCGGCCAGCGCTTCGTCGCGGCTGGTCGCGAATTGATAGCGCGACGTGACCAGCCCAAGTTCGCGGGCGGCGAATTCGCGGATTCCGTCGCGGTTCATGGTCAGCTGCACCGCTTTGGCCGACGGCGCCACGCGCCAGCCCTCATGCTCGAGCTCGGCCAGCGTGGCCGTATCGATCGCCTCAATCTCGGGGACGATGACGTCGGGCCGGTGTTTTTCGACCGCTGCACGCAAGGCGGCGCCGTCGAGCATAGAGAACACCTCAAACGCGTCGGAACATTGCATCGCCGGGGCTTGGGCGTAGCGGTCGCAAGCGATAACCCGGCAGCCGAGCCGCTTGGCGGCAATGGCGAACTCGCGGCCAAGCTCGCCCGAACCGAGCAGCATCAAGGTGGCAAGGTACATATGAGGGCGGATAGCGGCGTGGCGATTGCTCCGCTAGACCAACTGGAGTTGAGGAGAATCTCAAGCCATGCGATCCACACTGATCCTTCCACTCGCTGCATTGCTCGTTGCCGCGGCACCGCCCGTCAAGCTGCTAACCCCGAGCGACATCGTCGCCGCCGCGCCGCCGGCCGCGTGGCGGACGATCAACTCCGACGATTTGCTGGTCATCGACCTCAAGTCCGGCGGGCGGGTG
>JBDSNQ010000103.1:0-17140 GCA_039915275.1 Sphingomicrobium sp. | reverse complement strand
CGACATACCGGAGGCAAGTGTGTCCGATGCAGTGATGCTAATGGACCTTCGCAACACCAATGCGCTGATGTTCAAAAACTCGGCGTCGGGCGCTTTCAACATGATTTACCGACGAGAGGATGGAAACATCGGCTGGGTTGAGCCGCACGACGCCTGACCCCCATTTCCAATTGCGGCGGGCGTGCGATGCACGGGCCGTCATTCGCGAGTGCGTACCCTTATTAGAGTGTGGCCATGCAGCTTTCCGAGTTCCTCGATTTCGACGCGATCAAGACTTCCTTTCCGGGCGGCAGCAAGCGCTCGCTGTTGCAGCAGCTCGCCCACCTCGCCGGGCAGCGGCTGGGGCTCGACTCCGCCGCCATCCTGGCGAGCCTCGCCGAACGCGAGCGTTTGGGCTCGACCGGGTTCGGCCAGGGCGTTGCCTTGCCGCATGGCAAGATCGACGGACTGACGCGGATCTACGGCTTGTTCGTACGACTGGGCGAGCCGGTCGATTTCAAGGCGCTCGACAAGGTCCCGGTCGACCTCGTCTTTCTCTTGCTGTCGCCGCCCGAAGCCGGCGCCGAACATTTGAAAGCGCTGGCCGCGATCAGTCGCGTCACGCGCCACGCGCCGACGCTCGAAAAGATGCGCGGCGCGCGCAGTCGCGATGCGCTGGCGGCGGTGCTGCTGGGGGCTGATGAGCGCGAAGTCGCCTAAGCTTGCAACCGGCGAGGACGCGCATTTCCGCGGCCTCGAGGCGCTTTATCGTTCCGCTCCGATCAATCGCAAATTTCAGTCCGAGCTGACGATTGTCGGTCCGGGGCGGGCCGAGATTGCGTTCGCTGTCGATGACAGCGGCTTCCACGCCGCCAATGCGGCGCACGGCACGATCTATTTCAAGATGCTCGACGACGCCGCTTTCTATGCCGCCAACAGCCTGATCAGCGACCGCTTCCTGTTGACCACCGCGTTCAACCTCCATTTCACCAAGCCGATGCGCGGCGGGCGCGCGACCGCGGAAGGACGCTGGATCAGCGGCAAGCGGCGGGTGTTGGTCGCCGAAGCGCGGATCGTCGACGCCGACGGCGAAGAATGCGCGCGCGGCACCGGCACCTTTTTGCGCTCGCACATCGCCTTGAGCGGGCTCGCCGGCTACCGCCCCGAACCATGACCGACGATCGCTTGCCGGCCGGGCTTGAGGCCGCGGGCCTGATTCGGCGCGTGGCGGCTGGCGGCGACTTCGCGACCATCATCAAAAAGGGCGATCCCGATCGCGGCGCGCTGCTGCTGGTGATCAGCAGCCGCGGCCGCCATGTCGCATGTCTCGAGCGCGCGCTGACCCCGGACGGCGCCTATCGCTGGCAGAGCGTCGGACCGAGCGAATCATCCGGTTCCGATGAAATCCGCGATTTCCTCGCGAAACGCACTCGTTTCGACGCGGATTATTGGGCAATTGAACTGGACATCGCGGAGGCGGAACGATTCATCGCTGAAACGACCGCTTTGGGTTGACCGCATCGTTCCGGCCCCGGACAAGCGCCTTGGTAAGCACGAGCGGGGGGCATTTTCCGACCGAAATTTCGGCGAAAGATGCCACGCGAGACGGGGAACTCACCAGGGGGCCAAAGCGGAATTACCGCATTCCGGCCAGTCCAACGGACGGTTCACCGCACAATCCACGGTATGCATGTTGCCTTCGTTACGTTCAGTTTTGCTAGTGGTTACCGCGCTCAGCGGCAGCTCGGCCGCACCGGCCCAGGTCGGACCGGCTTCCGAGCCGATGATTCCGGTCGAGAGCGCGAGCCGGCCTCAGGCGGTCGTTCCGCAAATCCTGTCGCCCGAAGTCGAGACGCTTCCGACAGGCGAAATCGTCCCCGCGCAGGCCAAGCCGACCGGCGACCTCACGTCGATGGTCGCGCAATTGCGCTCGGCCGATCCGGGCAGCCGTGAGCTCGAGTGCCTCGCGGTCGGCATCTATTTTGAATCGAAGAGCGAGCCGCTGGCCGGCCAGCTCGCGGTCGGCGACGTGATCGCCAATCGCGCCAACTCCAACGGCCGCTTCCCGTCATCCTATTGCGGCGTGCTGTTCCAGCGCAGCCAATTCTCGTTCGTTCACGGTCATTCGCTGCCGAGCGTGCCGCGCGCCAGCCGCCAGTGGCAGACCGCGGTCGCGATTGCCCAGATCGTTGACCAGAATCTAAAGAACTCCGAAGCGTCCAATGCATTGTTCTTCCATGCCCGCCGGGTTTCGCCGGCGTGGAAGCTCAAGCGCGTCGCCTCGATCGGCAACCACATCTTCTACCGCTAACGTCATCCCGGGCTTGACCCGGGACCCGCCTGTTTCTGCCGTGCTTCTTAAAAGGCGGACTCCTGCTCAAGGCCGGGGTGACGGCCGAGGCTGGCCGCCGGTCTTGCTTTGTTCTAAACCGCCGCGATGGACGTCGCGCTCGATTCTGCCTGCTTTGCCGATGCCCAGCCGATTGCCGGGGAAGTCGCGCGTGGCGTCACCCGGCTGTTCTGCCGCCGCGACCTTTTCGCGATGTGCGAAGTGCCGCTGCCCAACGGCCGTCGCGCCGACATGATGGCGATCGACGCCAAGGGCTCGCTGACGATCGTCGAAATCAAGGTCGCCAAGGCCGATCTGGTCGGCGATTCCAAGTGGACCGATTACCTCGAATATTGCGATCATTTCTTCTGGGCGGTGCCGCCCGACCTCGCTGCTTTACTCGAACATGAGCGTTATTTGCCGGGCGCGGCGGGGCTGATTGTCGCCGACCGCTACGATGCCGCGATCGTGCGCGATGCGCTCCACCGGCCGTTGGCGCCGGCCCGCCGCAAGGCCGAACTGCTGCGCTTCGCCCGCCGCGCCGCGCGGCGGCTATCGGCGCAAATCGATCCGACGCTTGGTGACGGCAACTAGGCTTTCGGTTTTTTGGCTTCGATCAGCTTCAATATTTCGCGCGACCGATTATCGCGCCTGGCGTAGTCGCGCGCCGAATAGCCCGCCGCGGAATCGGCGCGATCAGGATCGGCCCCGGCCGCGAGGAGCAGCTTGACGATTGCCACCTGGCGCGCCTGCACGGCGACGGTCAGTGGGGTTTCGCCCATGCGGTTGGTCCCATCGACCTTGGCCCGACGGCTGAGCAGCCATTCGACAGCGTCGTCGAAACCGACGCGGGCGGCGGCGATCAGGGGCGTGTCGCCGTTGCGCGCGGCCAGATTGGGATCGGCGCCTTCATTGATCAGGAACCCAGTCCACTGGTAATCACTGCGCGCAATTGCGACGATCAGGCCGGTGTCGCCCTTGTCGTCGCGGGCATTGAGCACAATCGTTCCGCGCGATCTCAGCATCTCCATCGCTTTATCGCCGTCGCGTTCGCGAACGGCGGCGACGAAACTATCGTTTCGCAGCGTCTGCGCCGCCGCCGGCTGGGCCAACAGCGCCGCCGCCAGTGCCGCCAATGCCAATTTCGCCGAATTCATATGCTTAGTCCCCAGACCGCCCGACCTTGATCGGTGCCCGATAGCAGACCATTGATAAGCTTGTCATGAACGACACAAGCTCACCCTCGAAGCAAACTCCTTTTTGGGAGCAGCCGCTGGCCTCGCTCGACCGCGGCCAGTGGGAGGCGCTGTGCGATGGCTGCGGCCGCTGCTGCCTGCATAAGCTCGAGGATGAGGAGACCGGCATTCTCTACCCGACCAACGTCGCCTGCAAATTGCTCGACCGCAAGAATGGCCGCTGCACCGATTACGGGCATCGCAAGGCTTTGGTCGCTGATTGCGTGGTGCTTGATCGCAAGTCCATCGGGTCGATGGATTGGCTGCCCGAGACCTGCGCCTACCGGCTGCGCGCCAATGGCGAACCGCTGCGCGAATGGCATTATCTGATCTCGGGCGACCGCGAGAGCGTCCATTTGGCGGGGCAATCGACCCGCGGCTGGACGGTCAGCGAAGTGGATCCGGGGGATGACCTTGAATTTCATGTCGTCGAGCGCGCGCTCTAAGGAGCTCGCCGTCCACCCCGATCTTCCGGTGCCGGTGGAGATCAACCCGGTGCCTAGCGCGCGGCGGTTACGCTTGCGGTTCGACGAGCGCCGCGGCGTGCTCAAGCTGACTTGCCCGATCCGCACCAGCCGCCGGACCGCGCTGGCCTGGGCCGCCGAGCAACGCGCCTGGGTCGAAACGCAGATCGCCGATGCGCTCCCCGGCGAGCCCTTTACCCCCGATGCGATTGTGCCGATCGAAGGGTGCGATACGCGGTTGGTGTGGGCGCCCGGCGAAGCCCGCACGCCGCAACTTGCCGAGGACGAGCTGCGCTGCGGCGGTCCCGAAAGCATGTTCCCGCGGCGCGTCGAGACTTTCCTCAAGCGCCTGGCGCTCGATACGCTGTCGCGCGAAACGGCGGGTATCGCAGCCGTCGCCGGGGTGACGCCGCGCTCGGTCTCGGTGGGTGACGCCAACACCCGCTGGGGCAGCTGCTCGGCCGAACGCCGCATCCGCTACAGCTGGCGGCTGATCCTCGCTCCGCCGGCCGCGCGCCGCTACGTCGTCGCGCACGAAGTCGCGCACCTCGTCCATCTCGATCACGGGGCCAAGTTCAAACAACTCGAGAAACAATTATTCAGGGGCGACTTAATTGCCGCTCGGTCTCTCTTACGTACCGTTGGGCCGCGGCTGAAGCGGATCGGGCGCGGGGGCTGATTGGGGCTGGATCGGCGGCCGGGGCGGCGGCGCCCGGACCACCATCGGACCTGCTTGCTGAGGCGGCGGTTGCGGGGCGCGTTCGCCGACGCGCTTGAGGATTTCGTCCGGCCACTGGCTTTCGGTCCCCGTGCCATCGGGACGAATCGCGGCGGGCGGGCCACCGGGCTGACCATTGGGTTGACCGGTCGCGGGATCGACCGGCAGCGGGTTGCCGTCGGCATCGACCATCGGCTCGACGCCCACTTCGTTGGTCGGCAGGCCCCACATTTCCTCGCCCGGCTCGAGCTGCCAGTCGGGCATCGGCACTTCGGTCTGGAATTGCTCGACCGGCCGGCGGGCGACGGCGGTGACCATGAAGTCGTGAAAGGCGCGCGCCGGCGCGGTGCCGCCCTGCAAGCCGGCGATCGGGCGGGCATCGTCGCGGCCCATCCACACACCGGTCGTGATGCCGCTCGAAAAACCGATGAACCAGCCGTCCTTGTTGGAACTGGTGGTCCCGGTCTTGCCGGCGACCGGGCGGCCGATCTGCGCCGCGCGGCCGGTTCCGGTCAGCACCGCCGACTGCAGCAGGTCGGTCATTTCCGCCGCCACCCAAGGCGCGACCAGCACCCGCTCCTCGGTCGCCTCATGCTGATAGAGCTGGCGCCCGTCGGCCGTCACCACCTTGCGAATGGCATAGGGGCTGACCGCGACGCCGCGATTGGCAACCGAGGCGAAGGCATGGGTCATGTCGATCAGCCGCACATCGCTGGTGCCAAGGACCATCGACGGATAGGTCGAAATCGTGCCGCTGATGCCGAAGCGATGCGCCATGTCGGCGATGGTCGCGAAGCCCAATTGGGCGCCGATCTTGGCGCTGACGGTGTTGATCGAGCGCGAAAACGCCTCGCGCAACGTGACCGGTCCGAGGTTGGTGCGGTTCGAGTTGCGCGGGCTCCAGCCGTTGATGGTGATCGGTTCGTCGACGATGGTGTCGGTTGGCTTCATCCCGCTCTCGAGCGCCGACAGATAGACGAACAGCTTGAACGCGGAGCCCGGCTGGCGCTGCGCCTGGGTCGCGCGATTGTAGAGCGAATCGACATAGTCGCGACCGCCGACCATCGCCCGCACGGCGCCGTCGCGATCCATCGCCACCAGCGCGCCCTGGGCGCCGGCCGGAGCATTGGCGGTAATTGCCTGGTCGGCCGCCGCCTGCATCGACGTGTCGAGCGTGGTCCAGACGTCGATCGGCTCGCTGGTCTCGTCGATCAACGTGTCGAGCTGGGGCAGCGCCCAATCGGTGAAATAGCGCACGCTATTCTGCTTGCTGGTCGGCTGCAGACGGATCGTCGCGGGATCGACCGACGCCGCCGCCGACGCGCTGACGAAGCCGTTCTGGACCATCGACTGAAGCACCACGCCCGAGCGTTGCCGCGCCGCCACGGCGTCGGCGGTTGGTGAGTAATTGGATGGCGCCTTGACCAGCCCGGCGATGATCGCCGCCTCGCCCAGCGACAGCGTGTCCGCGCTGTGCCCGAAGAAGCGCCGCGACGCGGCGTCGATGCCATAGGCGCCGCCGCCGAAATAGACCCGGTTCAAATAGAGCTCGAGGATCTGGTCCTTGGTGAACTTGCGCTCGAGCGCGAGCGCCAGCACGCCTTCCTTGATCTTGCGCCCGAATGTGCGGCTGTTGGTGAGGAAGATATTGCGCGCCAGCTGCTGGGTGATGGTCGAGCCGCCCTGGCTCCAGCGGCCGCTGCTGAAGCGCACCTTGACCGAACGTGCGACGCCGATCGGATCGACGCCGATATGGTTGCGGAATCTTTTGTCCTCGACCGCGATCATCGCCGCCCGCATCTGCGGCGGGATCTGGTCATAGCGCAGCCATTGCCCGAAGCTACGGCCAAGCGTGACCAGCACCGTGCCGTTGCTGGAGCGCATGCGGATCGTCTGGCCGAGGTCGGAGCGCCGTGACAGTTCGCCATAGTCGGGCAGTGACGCGACCGCGACCGCGACCGCAACGATCAGCGCCAGAAGCGCGATCAAGCCGCCGTACAGGCTGAACTTGAGGGCGGTGACCAGTGGCCTGCGGGGGGCGGTGGGGATCGGAGGCATCAGTCTATGGGGGATAGGTAGCTCGGCGCCGCCCGACAATAGCTAGTCGGCAGACTGGTCGCCAGCGCGGTCAACTGAGCATGCCCGTAATCATCCCGCTGTTGTGGCCGGCATCGGGTTAGCCGCGGATTAACCCTGTTTTAGCCTGTCCCCAATAGGGTGGCCGGCAATGAGGCGGAAACAACTCGTCCTGCTGGTCTTCGCTTTTGCCGCGGGGATGTCCGTCCTTGCCGTGCCGGCCGGGGCGCAATGCCGGCTGTGCGATAAGCCGACGACGATTCGAGATGATTCGACGGGCAGCGGCCCGATCAGCCTCAGGATCGAGACCAGCCTCGATTTCGACCGGCTGGTCCTGCTCGGCGCCGGCGAGGGCAATGCCACCTTGCTCCCCAATGGACAGCGCAGCGTCAACGGCATGGTCGGCGATTTGAGCGGACGGGCGATGGTCGGCAGCGGACAAGTCCATGGCGAAGCCGGCCGCTCGGTGCGGATCGACCTGCCGGCGCGGATTGAGCTTTATTCGCTAAGCGGCGCCCGAGTCACCATCGAGGACATCGTCAGCGACCTGTCGTCCGGGGCCAGGCTCGATGCTGCCGGCGCGCTGACGTTCCGCTTCGGCGGGCGGCTGCACATCTCCGGCGATGCCGAGGGCGACTATCGCGGCGACGTTCCGATCACCGTCGAATATCTTTGAGCAGCTCACTCCGTTTCGGATGAATAACGAACGCAGCGTTAACCAATCACCTGAGCAAAACCGTAAGTGGGTGCGGTTAATGAGGCCCTCACGGATGACCCACAATGCTCGGGGCAGCCGCGGATTTCTCGACCAGTGGGGATTAAAAACATGAAACTACTCCGTTACACTGCGGCGATTGCCGCTCTGGCACTGACCGCCACTCCGGCGTTCGCTGCTCCGGTTGGCCCGACGCAGAACGCGACGGCGACCGCTCGCATCGTCAAGCCACTGACCCTGACCTGGGTCCAAGATCTCGATCTTGGCACAGTCTTGCTGTCGGGCGCTGGCGCCTGGGGCGGCGCCGTGGTCGGCGTATCGCAGGCGGGCGTCCTGACCTGCGCCAATGCCAACGTCACCTGCTCCGGCGCGGTGCAGCAAGCGAAGTATAATGTTCGCGGCACCAACAACCAGCTGGTGACCATCTTCGCGCCCAATGTTACGCTGACAAACGCCAACAACCCGTTGCAGACGCTGTTGATGACCGTCAGCAGCCCCGGCACTGTGATGCTGACTAGTTCGGGCGCGCCCGGCAATGATTTCAGCCTCGGCGGATCGATCTCGGTCGCTTCGACCACCGGTGACGGCGTCTATTCGGGCACGTTCAACGTGACCGTCGATTATTGATCGCCTGAACAAATTGCTCATCAAAGTGGGCTGAGTGGAGGGGTCGCCGGCAACGGCGGCCCCTTTTCAATTGGCTGCTCCCCAAAACGTTCAAGCGTTATGGTTGACCGAATAATAACCATTGTGGACGCATGACGAGGCGATCGCTCCATTTCGGAGCAAAACCGGGGATCGCCACGATGCAATTTTCAGCCCGCTTGGGGGCCGCCGCGACAGCGCTGCTCGCCGCTTCTCTTGTCACGGCCACGCCGGCCAGCGCCGGCATCGGCGACTTGCTGGTCGCGCCGACCAGGATCGTGCTCGACGGCCGCAAGGGCGCCGAAATCATCCTCAACAATATCGGCGACGAGCCGGCGACCTATCGCATCTCGGTCGAATTTCGGCGGATGACGCCCGACGGCGGCCTGGTCGACGTCGCCACGCCGAGCGCCGAAGACCGCCAGGCCGAGGACATGATCGTTTATGCGCCGCGCCGGGTCACCCTGGCGCCGCACCAGCCGCAATCGATCCGCGTCTCCGCCCGCGCGCCGCAGGGCCTGCCCGACGGCGAATATCGCGTCCATTTGCTGTTCCGGGCGATCCCGCCCGCGCACCCGGTGACGACTGCGCAAGCGGCGGAGAGCCCGAAGGGCATCCGCTTCGCCCTCATCCCGGTCTATGGCGTGACCATTCCGGTCATCGTCCGCTTCGGCAATCTGTCGGCCAAGGCGGGTATCGCCAACGTCCATCTCGAGACCAGGGACGGCAAGCCGAGCGTGGCGCTTGACCTCAGCCGCTCGGGCGACCGCTCGACCTTTGGTGAGGTGCGCGTGCTTAAGGCGGGCGTCAGGGACCCGATCGCCATCCAAAAGGCGGTCGCCATCTACAAGGAAGTGGCGACGCGGAGCGTGTCGATCCCGGTCGACGAGGCGTATAAGGGCGCTGTGACCGGCCCGGTCACGGTTCAGTACGTCGAAACCTACGACGACGGCTCGCACACCATCGCCGAAACCCAGGCGGTGCTGCGCTAAGAGCGGGCGGGAGCGCGAGGGCGATTTCCATGCTTCCCGGCGCCAAATGGCTCGGCCGGCTGGCGACGCTGGCCGTGCTCGGCTGCACCGCCGCGGTCGGCGCGTCGACCTCGATTTCTCCCTCTCAGGGCTGGACCGCCGACCCCGACGATCAATTCCTGCTCGATGTCCGCATTCGCCAGCTTCGGCTCGGCGAGGGCATGCGCGCTTATGCCACCCCCGAAGGCACGTGCATCATCTTCGGCGATTTCTTGAGCACGCTCGACGTGCCGATGAAGATGGACCTCTCGGCCAAGAAAGCCGGCGGCTGGGCCTTCAAGGAACAGAATCGCATCGCCATCGACCTCGCCGCTTTGGTCGCGACCTTTCGCGGCAAGAGCGAGCCGATCGCCGCCGGGACAGTGCGCGAAACGCCGCAGGGCTGGTGCGTGGACTCGGCCGCTTTGGCGCGATGGTTCGGGATCGGCGTCAAGCCGATGACCGCGGGCTCGACAGTGTTCCTCGAATCGGAGGCCAAGTTGCCGGTTGAGCTGGCGATCGAGCGGCAGTTGCGCGCCGCCCAGCTCAAATCGGCCAAATTCGACACGGCGACCCTGCCCCAGGTGCGGCTGCCCTATCGCATGTGGCGCGCCCCGGCGCTCGACTTCGTCGTCAGCGGCGGCGTCACCTATCGCGCCCACGACGGCGTCAAGGTCGATCGCCAATCCTCGGTCTATGCCGCCGGCGAAATCGCGCATCTGTCCTATGACGCGCAATTCTCGACCACCCAGAAAGGCATTCCCAACAGCCTGCGCCTGCGCGCTTACCGCTCGGATCCCGACGGCGGGCTGCTGGGGCCGTTGAAAGCGACCCATTTCGGCTTCGGCGACGTCGCCGGGCTCGACAGCCGCCTGACCGGCTCGTCGGTCAGCGGCCGCGGCGCGGTCGTCACCAACCGCCCTCTGTTCGCCCAGTCGGCCTTCGACCGCACCCGCTTCGAAGGCGATTTGCCGAGCGGCTGGGACGCCGAAATCTATCGCAACGGTGAGTTGCTGGCCTTCGCCAAGCCCACTGCCGATCAGCGCTATCACTTTGAAGATGTTCAGCTTCTCTATGGCGAGAACCGCATGACAATCGTCCTGTACGGACCCCAGGGGCAAATCCGCAACCGCGAGGAATTGATCAACGTCGGCCAGGACAATGTGCCGGCGGGCAAGACCTGGTATTGGGCCGGCGCCAACCAGCCGGGCCGCGACCTGATTGCGTTCGAGCATCCGCCCGACGAGGCGGAGCGACCCAAAGCCCAGGCGGCCATCTCGATTGAACATGGTATCGACCAGCGCACCACGGTTGGCGCACTGGCGCGTGTCATGTTGATCGATGATCAGCGGCTGACCTTTGTCGAAGGCACCGTCCGGCGCTCGATCGGCCAGGCCATGGTCGAAGTCGGGCTTGCCGGCGAAAGCTTGGGCGGCAAGGCGGCTCGGGCCCAGATTCTGGCCAAATTCGGTAGCGTCAACGTCAGCGCCGAGGCGATTGCTGCGAATGATTTTCATTTGCGGGGAAATCGGCCGTCGAGCATGCGCGATTACCGCTTGGCGCTCGACGCCCCGATCCGGCTCGGGCGAACCGTGTTTCCCGCGCATGCCGACGTGCATTTCACCGGCCGGCTCGACGGCAGCAAGCAGCTTGAGGCCGCGGCGCGTCTGTCGGCCAATCTCGATCGCTTCAATCTCGCCACCGACCTGCGCTACCGCAAGCAATATCTGCGCTCCGGCCCGTCACCGCCGGGCGAATTGAACCTCGCGCTGATCGGCAGCGGCCGGGTCGGCGGGGTTCGCCTGCGCGGCTCGAGCAGTTTCGACATTGCGCCAACCGCGCGGTTCCGCTCGGCCGAGCTGTCGGCCTATTGGTCGGCGTCGGACACGGTCGATTGGGAAGGCGGCCTGGTCTACGATGCGGCGACGCACCGCGGCCGCGCGCGCATCACGCACGTGCGCCGGCTCAACTCGATGGCGGTCGCTCTGACTGGCGAAGCGGCCAGCGACGGCTCGCTTGCGCTCGGCTTCAACCTCAATTTCTCGCTTGATCCGGGCGGGGGGTTCAAATTGTCGCGCCAGCCGCTGGCGGCCGCCGGCGCGGTCAACGCCCGCGTCTATCGCGACCTCAACGACAATGGCGTGCATGACCCGTCGGAACCGTATGAGAAGGGTGCGCTGGTGACCACCGGGCGGCGCCTTTCGGAACGGGCTACCGATGCGTCCGGCGCGGTGCTGGTCGGCGGCCTTGCGACCTTTACCCCGGTGACGGTCGGGATTGACGAGAGCAGCCTGGCGGATCCGATGCTGGTGCCGCGCAAGGCGCTGCAGGTGGTCGTGCCGCGGCCCGGCGTCGCGGCAAATGTCGAGATCGGCCTGGTCGGCGGCGGCGATGTGGAGGGCGCGATCGTCAAGAGCGGCGGACTCGGCTTCGAGGGGCTCGGGCTCGAGCTGGTCGATGCCGATGGCAAGACCGTGGCCAGCACGCAATCCGACTTCGACGGCTTCTTCCTGTTCGAACGCGTGCCCTATGGCGACTATCGGATCCGACTGTCGAGCGACTCCGCTGGCGCCACCGGCCTGCCGCGCGACCTCAACGTCACGGTCTCGGTCAGTGCCGCGAAATCGATCGTCCGGCTGGGCGCGATCCACGTCGAACCGCCGTCCAGGGTCGCCTCACGCGAATGATTCGTCGCCACGCGCGAGCAACCGCTCCAAAAACCGAAGTTGTCTGGCGCGACTTTCCCGCTTGTTGCTAACGCTTCGCATATGCGAGCTGCAAATTTGGTGCGGTCGAGAAGACTCGAACTTCCACGGCCTTTCGGCCACAGCGACCTCAACGCTGCGCGTCTACCAGTTCCGCCACGACCGCACGTCATGAAAAGCTTGGGGACGACACGCCACCCACTGGAGAGGCGCGGCGTCTAGCAAAGGGCATGGGGCCAAGCAATGCCGCCCTATCCGTCCCCCAATCCGTCCCGCCGCGGGACGCGGGTTAAGACGGCCTTTACCATAAGCAGCGCCGGGCGTTACTTATGCTGCATGATCGTTTTCGCTCTCGCCGCGCTTGCTGCATCAATTCCGCCCGCGCCCGTTTCGCCCGGGCGCCAGGCGCAGGCGACGGTGACCATCGTGTCGAGCGCCGTGCTGCGCTTCGCGGAAATCGAGGAGGCCCACCCCAAGGCGTTGCGTGATACCCGCGTTCGCGCCGCCGATGGATCGGTGGCCAATGTCAGGCTGGTCGAATTCGAATAGAACTCAGGTTCGGGCCGACCCCAAAGTGATGGTCAGCTCGTCGCCGCCGGCCGGGACATTGACCTCGGCGCTGTTGAAGGTCGCGCTGGCCCCGGGCGGCAGCACTCGCGCCGGCGGAGCGATCGTCCAGCTATAGACCAATCTGCCCGATTGGCTGCGCAATTGCGCCTGGATCGGCGGCACATTCTGATTCTCGTCGGTCGGGTTGATCACTCGGCCGCTAACCGCCAGCAGCTCATTGCCGCTGGCCAGTTTCTGGCGGTCGCTGTGGGTCATCATCAGCTGCAGCGGCGTCTCGCCCGCGCCGGCGATACCGATCCGCTCTTTCCACGACGCCGGGGCAAGGAACCAGAAGGCGGCGGCCAGCGCGGCGATCAGCAGCGCGACCAGCAACAGCTTGACCAGCGGGCGCGTCGGCTCCCGCTCCCCGGGCTCGCGCAGCACGAACGGGCTGAACTCGTCATCTTCCTGGCTGTCCGCATTGGCCCGCGCGTCGCGCTCGATCGCGTCCAGCTCCGGATCCAGCGGAATGATTTCAGACTCGCCAATGGGCTCGCCCCCGCCGTCACCGCCGAACTCGGCGCCGAGCGGTGGCGGGACGATCGGGGCGTAGCCCGCGGGCGCTTCCACCCCGTCGTCGGCGAACTCGGCGGCCAGCGCCGCCTCTTCATAAGCGCGCTCTTCTGCTTCGGGGCCGCTGCTCGGATCGATCTGGATCGCTTCGGCGATCGACTCCTCGTCTTCTTCCACCAAGTCCAGGGGCTCGGCATCCTGGTGCCAGCTGTGCTTGCACGAGGCGCAGCGGACCTGGCGCCCGTGCGGCGGGATCGCCCCGTCCTTCACCACATATTGGGTGCCGCAAGATGGGCAGGTCAAGATCATCGGCAACAGCCCTTATCGGGACGAATGCGCCCAGGTCATCAAGGCCGATAAACAGGAATGTGCGGGCATTGGCAAGGCGGCTGGGGCTGTGCGAGAAGCGATCCGCAAGCGGGAAGGGAACAAGCGCTGTCGGCCATCGTCGAATTCGATAGCGTAGGGTTGCGCTACGGCACGGGCGCCGAAGTGCTGCGCGATCTCGATTTCCGCCTCAACCGCGGCGCCTTTTATTTCCTCACCGGCCCGTCGGGTGCCGGCAAGACCTCACTTTTGAAGCTCCTTTACCTGGCGCAGCGGCCGACACGCGGGCGGATCCGACTGTTCGGGGAGGAGATGTCTGATGCACCGCGCGATGTCCTGCCCCATTTTCGCCGCCGGATCGGGGTGGTGTTCCAAGACTTCCGCCTGATCCGCCATTTGTCGGCGTTCGACAATGTCGCTTTGCCGCTGAGGATCGCCGGCAAAAGCGAGATCGGGGTCGAGGGTCCGGTGCGCGAAATGCTCGCCTGGGTTGGCCTCGCCGATCGGGCGAGCGCGCGGCCGGCGACCCTCTCGGGCGGCGAGCAGCAGCGGGTGGCGATCGCCCGCGCGGTCATCAGCCAGCCCGAGCTGTTGGTTGCCGATGAGCCGACCGGCAACGTCGACAAGGACATGGCCGAGCGGCTGATGAACCTGTTCTCGGCGCTCAACCGCCTCGGCACCACGGTCGTCGTCGCCACCCACGACGTCGGGCTGATCGCATCGACGCCCGGCGCGCAGATGGTCCGGCTCGAGCATGGCTCGATGGTCGACACCATGGGTACGCTCAAGAATCCGCCGCCCTCCCCGCACTCACAGCCGCGCGGGCACAGCTGATGTTCGGCTGGCTGTTCGCCTCGCCGGCCGAGCGCCGCCTCCTGCCGGGAGGACGCTTTCGCGGACCGACCCCGTTCGTGATCGCGATCATGACCTTTGCGATGATGACCGTGGCCGCCGCCGGCCTCGCTCTGTCCAACGCCGCCGGGCTGGTCGTGCAAGGCATTGAGAATCGCTATGCGGTGCAGATTCCGGCCGGCAGCAACGACTTGCCCCGCGCTTTGTCCGCCGCGCTCTCCGCCCCCGGCGTGATCACGGCCGAGCCGGTGCCCGAAGCCGATATGCGGCGGACGCTCGAGAATTGGCTGGGCCCGGCCGGGGTCGACGAGCAGCTGCCGGTGCCGTCGCTGATCACCTTGAATGTCGCCGCCAACGCCGACCTCGCCGCGATTGCCGCGCGCATCGAGGCGGCCGCGCCCGGCGCGCGCTTCGTCGCCCATCGCGAAGTGCTCGAGCCGTTGCTGCGCGCGATCCGGGTCCTGCAATGGCTCGCTTTGTCGCTGGTCGCGCTCATGGCGGCGGCGACTTCGGCGGCGGTCGTGCTGGCGGCGCGCGGCGCGCTCGACACCCACCGCGCGACGATCGAAGTGATGCACGGCATCGGCGCCACCGACGTCCAGGTGACCAACCTGTTCCAGCGCAAAATCGCGCTCGATTCTTTGGCCGGGGCAGTCGCCGGCGCGGTCGCCGCGGCGCTGGTCCTGCTGCTACTGGCGGGTGGAGGCACGGCATTTGCCGGCGATCTGATGGGCCGCTCGCCGCTGCATGGTTACGACTTTGTCATGCTCGGAGTGCTGCCTTTGGCGCTGGTGGTGCTGGCGACCGCGGTCGCGCGCGCCGCAGTATTGTCGACCCTGCGGCAAGCGACATGATCGTCCGCTTCGCCTCGCTGGTCGCCTTGCTCTACGCGTTGGGGTTCATCCTGTTCACGGTCACGCTGGGCAAGCCGGCCGACGGCTCGGCGCGGACCGATGCGGCGGTGGTGATCACCGGCGGCGTCGGGCGCATTGAGCGCGGCGTCGAGGTCTTGAAAGCGGGGCGGGCCAAGCGGCTGCTGGTCGCCGGTGCCGATCCCGCCGTGACCAAGCAGGATCTGATCCACCGGCTCGGCGGCGAAGCGAAACTGGTCAAATGCTGCGTCGATCTCGGCAGCGAATCGGTCGACACCCGCTCCAACGCCGAAGAAGCGTCGCGATGGCTGGCGAAGCATCAATATCGCTCGTTCCGGCTGGTCACCAGCGACTGGCACATGCGCCGCGCACGCTATGATTTCCGCCAGGTGCTCGGTTCCAAATACATCATCGTGCCCGATGCGGTGCGCAGCTCACCACGGTTCCTGACCTTGTTCGGCGAATATAATAAATATGTCCTGCGCCGCCTGGCGGTGTGGCTGGATATCTGATGCAGCTGGTTCGCTCGCTGCTGTTCTCGCTGATCTTCTACCCGGGCACTTTGCTGTTCGTGCTGGTCGGCATCGTCGCCGGGGTCATCGGCACGCCCGCGATGCTGTGGGTGGTCACCGGCTGGGCGCATTTCAACCATAGCCTCGCCGAGCATTTGCTCGGGATCCGCACCGAGGTCGAAGGCGCCGTCCCGCCGGGGGCCTATTTGATCGCGGTCAAGCACCAGTCGATGTTCGAAACGATCGAGATGCTGCTGGTCGCGCGCAGTCCGATCATCGTCTTGAAGCGCGAGCTTGCTGATTTGCCGTTGTTCGGGCGGCTGACGCGACGTTATGGCGTCATCCCGGTCGACCGCGAGGCGGGCGCCAAAGCGCTGCGCGAAATGCTGGTTGATGCGAAGGCGGCCAAGGCCAGCGGCCGCCCGGTGGTGATCTATCCCGAAGGCACGCGGGTCGCGCCTGGCACGACGCCGCCCCTGCGCGCCGGTTTCGCCGGCCTGTACCGCGCGCTCGGCCTGCCAGTGGTGCCGGTCGCGCTCGACAGCGGCCGCCTGTTCCCGCGCGGCCCGCTCAAGCGCAGCGGCACCATCCATTTCAAAGTCGGCGAGGTCATTCCGTCGGGATTGAAGCGCGAAGACATCGAGGCCCGCGTCCACGCCGCCATCAACGCGCTGGAGAGCTCAGCTCCGTAGCTGCGCGCCGAGCTTTTCGGCGGCCGCGACAATCTGTTTGGAGATCGCCGCGATTTCCTCCTCGGTAAAGCTCTTGTCGCCCGGCTGGAGCGTGACTTCGACCGCCAGGCTGAGGCCGTCCTTGGACTCGAACCGGTCGAACAGCCGCGCCGAGGTGATCGCCACCTTGTCGGCCCCGCGGATCGCGCGGACCAAAGCTTCGGCGGCAAGATCGGCCGGAACGATAAATGCGAAATCGCGGGTGACCGGCTGCAGCGCCGGCGGTGAGTAAGCAGCGCGCGCCCGGCCGCTGTCGCGCGCCACCGGAACCGCGTCGAGATAGATTTCCGCCGCGACCGCGCCGGCCGGGGCATCGAACATAGGCACCAGTCGCGGGTGCAATTCGCCGAACGCGGCCAGCACCGTCTTCGGCCCCAGCCGCAAGGTCGCCGATCGCCCCGGGTGCCAGGTCGGCCCGGCGTCGGCGAACAATTGCAGATTGGCGACCGGCACCCCCGCCGCCTCGAGCAAGGCCAGCGCCTCGGCCTTGGCGTCATACGCATCGAAACCCCGCGCCTTGCCGGTCGTCCAGGCCCGCGGTTGCTTGTCCCCGGCGAGCAGCAGCGCCACCGTCGGATGCTCGACGTCGGCGAGATAGCGGCGGCCGATTTCAAACAATCGCACCGACGCTTGCCCGCGATCGAAATTGCGGCGCGCCGCCGCGATCAGGCTCGGCAGCAGCGACGGCCGCATCACCTTCATTTCTTCGCTGATCGGATTCTGCAGACGCCAGTCGCCGCCGCCGAACGCCGCCGCCTCGGCCTCCGAAATGAAGCTCCAACTGATCGCCTCGTCCATCCCCCGCGCGGCCGCCGTGCGCCGCACCTGGCGCTCGATCCGCTGCGCCC
>JBDSNQ010000110.1:0-9240 GCA_039915275.1 Sphingomicrobium sp. | reverse complement strand
CATCGCGGCGAGCGCCTCGAGCCTCTTGTCTTCGTCGTGGCGGGCCAGCAGCGCCGCGCTGGCCGATGCCAGCTGGCGGTCGGCGGCCTGCTTGTCGAGCGTAACCAGCAAGCGTCGACGAAGGCCGGCGCTAACGATCTGGGTCAAATCGACCGCAGTCTCGGCCGGCAAATCGTCATATTCGACCCGGGCTTGGCCAAAACGGTCGCGGCGGCGCCCGCGCGCGAGGATGAGCGCCATCGCCGCGGCGGAAATCGAGGCATTCTCGTCGCTGACCAGGGTCTGCAGCAGGCGTCCATCGCGACCGCCGTTGCGGGCCCGGACCGCGGTCGTGATCTGCTCCTCATCGGCGCGGCGCAGCAAAAGCTCGATCAGCTTGGGCATGTCGAGCAGCCCTGCCGCGCTCAATTCGGCGACCAGCTCGCTATTATCTTCGTCATTGGCCACCGCCGACGCTGCCGGCAGCGTCGCGCGAAGCTCGTCGGCGATGTCGGACACGAGGCCGTGGAGCATCGCCGTCATCACCGCGCGCTCCTGCTCGTTCAGGCGCTGGGCAGGGTCGAGAAAGAAATCGAGACGCACCGTGGACAAGCGGTCACGTCCCGCGTGACGCGGGGCGACCGTCCGGTCAGCTGCCGGTGCAGCAATCGGCCATTCTTCGGGTGCCATCACCTTTGCGTTATCGGGGTTGAGTTAACGCGCAGTCAATCGGCTGTGATGCGATGGTGCCAATGTTGGACAATGAAAAATGAGGCGGCCGCGTAAAGCGCGAGGGCGGCGATGCCCAGCGCCCAGGCATCGGCAAGCCCGAACGGGACCGCGCTAAGGATCGCGTTGCGGCGCGAGAATAGCCACAATTGCCCTGGAACCTCAGCATGCCCTTGCTCGATCCGGGCGGCCTCGGCGAACGCCGCTGCGACCAATGCGGTGACCAATGCTCCCCACCCGCTGCCGTGGAGGGTCATCCGCCAGCCGAGCGCAACCAAGGCCAGGCCCGCCGCCGGCCACAACAATCGCCGGCTCGGCAAGCGTGGCGCCAACGGCCGCAGGCGGAGCGTCGCCAGGCGCGCGGCGACCAGATCGAGCGGGGTCGAGACGATCAGCAGGCCCAGCGCCGGCCACAGCCAGCCGCGAGTAAAGGCGAACGCCGCCGTCACGGTCAAAACCAGCGCCGTCCAGATCAGCCATTGCGGCCGGACCGCTGTTTCCAGCAATCGCTCGGTGGCGAATTCCTCGACCAGCGGCAGCACATAGCGGCTCGCCCAATCGCGCCGCACGCCGCGCGACGAGGCGATCAACCCGCGCTCGAACCCGGCCAGTTGGTCGGCGCTCTCGGCCAGCAGCGGCTCGCCCTCGGGTGAGACGCGAACCCGCAAAGCGCCGTCCTGCAACGCCCGGCGTAGAAGGGTCGATTGGAGATCCCAATCGCCGAGCATCGCCGCGGTCGCGCCCAATGTGCGGCCGTCGACCAGGGCCACGCCGGCCCAGCGGCTGGTGGCGTCGATCCGCTCATAGCCCTCATGCGATTCATCGTCGGGCACGGTGGCGATCGCCGGTTCGGGCTCCTCCGCCAATTGAGCGAGCAGCTCGGCCGGCGCTGCGATACCGTCGCCGACCAGAAGAATCAGCGAACCGGCCTCGAATCGGCTGGCGGCTTCATTGCCGTCGCTGACCGGGATGACCGACAGGCCGTCGGCGCGCAGCCGCTCGAACGCTTCGTGCAGCGCTGGCGGCACCCGCTCGACCAGCACCACGATCGGCGCTGCGCCGGCCGCCGCGACGCAGCGCGCCTGATATTCGATCAGAGTCCGGCCGGCGAGCGGGAGCAGCGCGCGAAGCTCGCCCGAATCATTCTCCTGATAGGCTCCTATCAGCGCGCCGACCCCCATCCCCGCTCCGTCATCCCCCACTTTTGCGACCTCCCCGACACGCGTCGGGCTGACACCCTCTCTAATCGCTTTCTTGCCGGGACAAAGGTGGTAAAGTCCACGCACCATGACCCAACGCTTCCAACGCGCCGAACTTCCGCCGCACACCGCGGAAGACCTTGCCGTCACCGAGTCGCGCGCGGACGACAGCCCGCTTGAGCTGGGTATGGACCAAATTCAGTGGAGCGAACCCCAGGCCGAGCAAGCGGCGCGGGCCGCCGGCAGCCGGCAAGTGCTTGGCGGCGCGCTCACCATCCTTGCGATCCTGTGGTTGGCGTACACCGCCTGGTCGGCCGGCCGAGTGCTGTCCGATCAACCGCTGTCGTCGCCGCAGATCGCGCAATGGGTGGCCATCGCCGCCGGTCCGCTGGCCCTGCTCGGCCTGGCGTGGATCATGTTCGGCCGCACCCGCCGCCGCGAAGCGGAGCGGTTCACGCGCTCGGTCATCGCCATGCGAGCCGAGACGCAATCATTGGAGGCCCTGCTCGAAGTGCTGTCGCAGCGTATCGAGGACAGCCAGGCGTCGCTGACCGGCATGACCGAAAAGCTGATGCGACTCGGCGACGAGACCAGCGGGCGGTTCGACGGCATCACCCGCGAGCTCGATTCCTCCTCTGAACGCCTCAGCCGGAGCGGCGAAGCGGCCGATCGCGCGGCCGAATCAGCGCGCAACGACATGGCAATATTGCTCGAAGATTTGCCGCGCGCCGAAGCGACCAGCCGCGCCATCGCCGAGCAATTGCGCGGCATCGGCAGCGATTCCGCGGCACGCACGGCTGAGCTTGGCCAACAGGTCGGCGTGCTCGGCGAGCGCACGCGCGAGGCCGACGAACTGGTTGCCGCGGCGGCGCAGCGGCTGGTGACGCATTTGACCCAGATCGAAAGCGCCGGCGCCGCGGCCGCGTCGCGCGTGGGCGAGGCCGAATCCACTTTCTCGGTGGCGCTCGACACGTTGCTCGACCGGACCGCGACCACGCTCGACGAGATTCGCAGCGGCATCGACACCCAGGCGGCAGCAGTGACCGCTTTGGTCGAACAGGCGTCGGCCGGGATTGGGCGCGCCGGTGTTGAAGCGGCCGATGTCCTTGGCGCGAAAATCGGCCACGCCAACAGCTCGCTTGACGGCCTGTCGGCGCAAGTCGCCGAGCAGGAGCGCGTGTCGCAGCGGATGTTCGCCGAGATCGACCGCGGGCTGACCCTGATCGGCGAGCGCTTTGCCGAGCTGTCGGATCATGGCGACGACCGCGCCAATCATTTCCTCGGCTCTTTGTCCCGCGCCCGCGCCGAACTCGATGCCCTGGCCGAGCAAGCGGGTTCGCAGGATATTTCGATCGAGGCACTTGCGGTGCGAACCGCCGCGCTACGGTCGGGGATCGACCAGCTCACCAGCGAGATTCGCGACGGGCTGTCGAGCGCCATTGGCGACGCCGAGAGCGGGGCCGAGCGGGTGCTCAACGTCGCCCAGACCGCCAAGCCCGAGATCGGCTGGATGCGCGACGCGGCGATCGAGGCCAGCGCGCAGATTGCGGCCAGCGGCACCGGTATCGCCGAGCAGGCCGACCGCTTTGCCGCGCTGCTGGCGCTGATCGACGATGGCGTCGGTACGTCCGAGACGCGGCTCACGGCGCTGACGGCGGCGCTGACCGAAGCGCAGGGCGAAGCAGCGCGCCTGACCGCCGAGACCGGCCCGGCATTGGTCGCCGCCTTGCTGCAAGTGCGCGAAGCCGCCGCCCATGCCGCGACACGCGCCCGCGAGGCGATCGAAGGGGTCATTCCGGACAGCGCCGGCAAGCTTGGCAAAGCGACCCGCGACGCGCTCGAAAAGGTCATCCGCGAAGAGGTCGAAGTGCAATTGCGCGGGGTTGAGGCGATCGCCGCGCGCGCGGTCGAAAGCGCCCGCGAAGCTTCGGACCGCCTGACCCAGCAGATGGTCACGCTCGGCCAGAGCAGCGCCGCGCTCGAACAATATTTCGAGGCTGGCCAGGCCGACCAGCGCGAAAAGAACAGCGAGGCCTTCGCCCGCCGCGTGTCGCTGCTGATGGATTCGATGAATTCGGCCGCGATCGACGTCGGCAAGATCCTGTCCGACGAAATCGACGACAAAGCGTGGACGTCCTACCTCAAGGGCAATCGCGGGGTCTTTACCCGCCGCGCGGTGCAATTGCTCGGCGGCTCCGAAGCCAAGGCGATCAAGGCCTATTACGACAGCGATCCCGAGTTCCAGGGTTCGGTCAACCGCTACGTCCACGACTTCGAAGCGATGCTCCGCCGCGTGCTGGCCGAGCGCGACGGCGGGATGATGGCGGTGACGCTGATGTCGTCGGACATGGGCAAGCTCTACGCCGCGCTGTCGCAAGCAATTGAACGCCGCCGCTAATTGTAGAAGTCGAGGTCCTCGGGGGTGATCCAGCCGTAGGTCCAATTGGCGTAATAAAGCGCGAACACCACCACCGCGATGAGCGCTGCGCGCAGCAAATGCCGCTTGAGATCGAAGCGGTGCGGCGCGCTGTCGGCCTGGCCCGGCACTTTGGCCGTGCCCGCTTCCTCGTCGGTGCGGACGCCGATCGACAAGGTCGCGAAAGCGGTGGCGACGAAGAACAGGAAATAGATGGCGACGATCGAACCGATCGTCATGCGCGAACCTCGAAGATGGAGACGTCGACATTGGGCTTCTTGCCGGTCCACAAAGTCGCGCAGCGGCGGACCGCGAGCCGCACCGCCTCGCGCACCCGGTCGTCGTCGGACTTGGGGTCATAAGCGCGGGTCGCGGCGTCGGTGGCGTCAGCCAGGAAATCGTCGCGGTCGACCTCGACCGGCACCCCGAACGGCCGCACCAGCGGCGGCGCGGCGAGCTGGCCATCCGGCGTCACCGCCAGCGCCACCGTAATCAACCCGTTGACCGACATCCGGCGGCGCTCGCTGATCGTCGTGCCATCGGCGGGCAGGATGACGTCGCCGTCGAGCACCAGCCGGCCGACCCGGACCTCGTCGAGCTTTTTGGGGCCGTCTGGCGCGAGGCGGACGACGTCGCCGTTGCGCTGGACGATCGCCTTGAGAATGCCCTGCGCAAGGCCGAAGCGGGCATGCTCGGCGAGGTGGCGGTCCTCGCCGTGGACGGGGACGATGATTTCGGGCCGCACCCAATCGTACATCATCGCCAGTTCGGGCCGTCCGGGGTGCCCGGAAACGTGGACATGGGCCTGCTTCTCGGTAACGATCAGTGCGCCCAAGTCCGACAATTGGTTCATGATGCGCCCGATCGCGACTTCGTTGCCGGGGATGATCCGCGACGAGAAGATGATGGTGTCGCCTGAGGCCAGCTTGAGCTCGTGGCTGCCCGACGCGATCCGCCCCAAGGCGGCGCGCGGCTCGCCCTGACCGCCGGTGGCGACGACCAGCAGTTGCTCGCGCGGCAGGCGCATGGCTTCGTCGAAGCGCACCGGTTCGGGGAAATCCTTGAGATAGCCGGTGGCCTGGGCGACCCTGAGGATGCGATCGAGCGAGCGGCCGGCGTCGCACACCCTGCGCCCGGTCTCGGTGGCGACCCGGCCGATGGTTTGGAGCCGCGCGGCGTTGGACGCGAAGGTCGTCACCAGGACGCGCCCCTTGGCCATGGCGACCGCAGCGGCCATGCCGGCGTGGACGCCCTCTTCCGAACCCGAGGCGGTGTCCTGGAAGACGTTGGTCGAATCGCACACCAGGGCGAGCACGCCCTCGTCGCCGATCTTGGTGAGCACTTCGGGGCTCGAAGATTCGCCGAGCACCGGGGTGGCGTCGATCTTCCAGTCGCCGGTGTGGAAGACGCGCCCCAACGCGGTCTCGATCAACACGCCATTGCCTTCGGGGATCGAGTGCGACAGCGCCACGAAGCGGACCTTGAACGGCCCCAGTTCGACCGAGCCATCGCGCTCGACGATGTTCAATTTGACCTGGCCGGTCAGCCCCTCTTCCTCGAGCTTACCGGCGATCAGCCCGGCGGTGAACGGCGTCGCGTAGAGCGGCACCTTCAAGTCGGCGCTGAGATAGGGCAGCGCGCCGATATGGTCCTCATGCCCGTGGGTGAGGATGATCCCGGCGAGGCGATCGCGATTCTTCTCGATGAACTCCAATTCGGGCAAGATGAGGTCGATGCCGGGGTAATCGGGGCCGGCGAAGGTCAGGCCGAGGTCGACCATCAGCCATTGCCCTTTGGTGCCGTAGAGATTGACGTTCATGCCAATCTCGCCCGACCCGCCGAGCGCCAGGAACAGCAGTTCTTCGCCTGGGATCATTGTTGTGTCGCGCTCAAGTACAGCAGTCCCAACCCCTGGATGGTGAGATCGGGCTCAATCGCGTCGAACGCCTTGGTATGCTTGTCGAACAGATCGGCGAGGCCGCCGGTCGCGACCACCGTCACCGGGCGCCCGATCTCCGCCTTCAACCGCTCGACCAGCCCCTCGATCATCGCCACATAGCCCCAGTAAATGCCGATCTGCATCTGGCGGTCGGTGGTGCGGCCGATGACGCTGCTCTCCTCTGGCGCTTCGATCGCGATCCGCGGCAACATCGCCGCGGCGCTGACCAAAGCATCGAGTGACAGGTTGATCCCAGGCGCGATGATCCCGCCTTTGTAGGCGCCCGAGAAATCGACCACGTCGAAGGTGGTTGCGGTGCCGAAATCGATCAGAACCAGGTCGCCGGCATATTTGGCGTGGGCGGCGATGACGTTGAGTGCGCGGTCGGCGCCGACATTCTGCGGCTCGTCGACGTCGAGCGCGATCGGCCACGCCGCCGCGCCCTGCCCGGCGACCAGCGGCTCAACGTGGAAATATTTGCTGGCGAGAACCTCGAGGTTGTGGAGCGCGCGCGGCACCACCGTGCCGATGATCACCGCGCCGACATCGGCCTTGGAATAGCCCTCGAGCTCGAGCAATTGGTGGAGCCACACCGCATATTGGTCGGCGGTACGGCGCGGGTCGGTCGCGATCCGCCACCGCGCCTTGATCCCGGCTTGGTCCACCAGTGCGAACACAAGGTTGGTGTTCCCGGCGTCGATGGCGAGCAGCATGGGCGCGGCCTAGCTCCGTAGCAGCGCGAAGGCGAGGCGAATGTTCATAGGCTCACATCGCCAGCGCGGACGATTTGCACGCCATCGTCGGTGCGCAGCCGCAATGCGCCGTCGGGTTCGAGGCCGTCGAAGCGGCCGCTGATGCTTTCCTCGGGGCCGGTGTGGACGGTGAGCGGCGTGCCGACCGGGTGGGCGCGCATCAGCCAAGCCTGAGCCAATGCCGCAGGTTCGCTCGTCCGCCACAGTGCCAGCAGCCGGGCGAAGCTCGCGGCCAGCAGCGGCGCGAACCCATGCGCCGTGAGCGCGCCCTTGAGCGAGGCCGCCTGACGCCCCGGCAGCGACGGCGCGGTGGCGAGATTGACCCCGAAGCCAGCGACCACCCGCTCGCCACTGCGCTCAAGCAGGATTCCGGCGAGTTTTTCGTCGCCGAGCAGCAAATCATTGGGCCATTTAAGCATCAAGCGCAGGCCGGGAGCGGCGACATCGACCGCCTCGATCAACGCCAGTCCGGCGGCCAGCGACAGCGTCGGCGCGGGAGGGTCGCCGGGCCGTAATAGAACGACGGTGCTGCCGAAGAAATTGCCCTGCGGGCTGACCCACTGGCGCCCTTGCCGCCCCTTGCCCGCGCTCTGCTCGCTTGCGACCAGCCAGTCGCCCACCACCGCTTGGTCGTCGGCCAGCAGGTCGGCGTTGGTCGAGCCGGTCCGCTCGACAATGCGGATGCGGCTCAGAAGATCGATCCCGCGGCGCGGTCGGCCAGTTTGCCGAGCGGACCGATCAGCAAATAGCCCAAGGGCGATACGATCAGCGCCGCGGCGAGGATCAGCAACCGTTCGACCGGCGCGCGCACGCGGTACAGCGTCGCCGGGGCTTCCTCGAAATACATGATCTTGACGATCCGCAGGTAGTAATAGGCCCCGAGCACGGTGCCGAGGATACCGGCCACCGCGAGCGCGACCAGTCCGGCGTCGACCGCCGCCTGGAACACCAATAACTTCGGCCAGAAGCCGAACAAGGGCGGGACCCCGGCGAGGCTGAACATGAACATTGCCAGCGCCGCCGCGAATGCGGGCCGCGACTGCGACAGGCCGGACAGGCTGTCGAGGCTTTCGAGCGGCCGGCCGTCCTTGCCCCGCATCCGCAACACGCACAGGAACGCGCCCAAGGTCATCACGACATAGACCGCCATGTAGAACAGCACCGACGACGCGCCTTTCACTCCGCCGGCGGCGAGCCCGATCAGCGCGAAGCCGACATTGTTGATCGACGAATAAGCCAGCAGCCGCTTGATGTTGGTCTGCCCCCAGGCGGCGACCGCGCCCAATAGGATCGAGGCCAAAGCCGCGACGATCACGATCTGCCGCCAGGCGTCGATCGCGGGCCCCAAGGCTTCGAGACAGACGCGGGTCGCGAGCAATACGCCCGCGGCCTTGGGCGCCGAGGCAAAGAACGCCGTGACCGGCGTTGGCGCGCCTTCGTAAACGTCGGGCGTCCACATGTGGAACGGCACCGCGCTGACCTTGAAGGCGAGGCCGGCGAGCAGGAAAACGAGGCCGAACAACAGGCCGATCGAATGGCTGTTTTCGCGCGCGAACGCTGCGGCGATGCCGGGGAAGGCCATCGTCCCGGTGAAGCCGTAAAGCAGCGAAATGCCGTAGAGCAGGATGCCGCTGGCAAGCGCGCCGAGCACGAAATATTTGAGGCCGGCCTCGGCGCTGCGTTCGTCGCTGCGGCGGTAGGAGGCAAGGACATAGCTCGACAAGCTGGTCAGCTCGAGCCCGACATAAAGCGTCAACAGATTGGTCGCCGAAACCATCACCGCGCCGCCGACCGCGCTGAACAGGATCAGCACCGAATATTCGGAGGCGTGCTCGGCATCGCGCTCGAACCAGCCATGGGCAGCGATGATCGCCACCGCCGACGCCAAGAAGATGATGACCTTGCCGAACGCGCCGAACGCGTCGGCGGCGATCAACCCGCCGAACAGCGGCCCGGCGTTCGATGGCGGACCAATCAGCGCGAACGTGGCGGCGACCAGCAGCGCTACCGCGGCCCAGCTGGTTGCACCCGAGGCGCGGCGGCCGGCGAAGGCTGCGACCATCATCAGCGCCAGCGCCCCGACGGTCAGGATCAATTCCGGAAGAATGGGTGCGAACTGGTTCATCAGTGCGCCGCCTCGGACACATGGCCTTGTGGCTTGCCGGCCATCAGCATCGAATCGCCCGTAGGCGCGGCACGCTGGACGCGCTCGATCAGCCGCCCGAC
>JBDSNQ010000107.1:0-6396 GCA_039915275.1 Sphingomicrobium sp. | reverse complement strand
AATTCCTCGCCGATCAGAATCAGCCGGTCGACGTGCGCCTCGATCACCGCCGGCGCGAGACCAGCGTGCAGCGCATCGCTGTGCGACCCAAGCTCGCGCATCGGGCCCAAGACCGCGATCCGCCGCTCGACCCCAATTTCCGATCCAAGGGTATGGAGCGTCGCCGCCATCGACGCCGGATTGGCGTTGTAGCTTTCGTCGATCAGCAGCAGCTCGCCGCCATCGAGCTTGACGTGGTGGCGCTCGCCGCGGCCCTTCAATCCGCCCATGTCGGCCATCGCCAGTCCGGCGACCGCGACGTCGCCGCCGACCGCCTCGATCACCGCCAACGCGGCCAGCGCATTGGTCACCCAATGGTCGCCGCGCTGGGAAATGGTGAAGGTCAGCGCGCAATCGAGCAGGCAGGCGGTGATCAAGCTGCCGCCGCCACCGGCGCGGACCGCATGGATCGCATGGACGTCGGCATCGCCACCGCCGAAGGTGATGATGTGCCCGGCGTGACGGCGGGCGGCCTTGACCAGCCGATCGCGGTGCGGACCGTCGTTGGGGATGATGGCGACGCCATCCGGTTCAAGCCCCTGGAAGATTTCGCCCTTGGCGTCGGCGATGGCGTCCTCCGACCCCAGGGTCTCGATGTGCGCCGGGGCGATGGCGGTGATCAGCGCGACGTGCGGCCGGACCATGGCCGTCAGCGCGGCGATCTCGCCTGCATTGCTCATGCCCAGTTCGAGCACCGCAAATTGCGCGTCGCGCGGCATGCGGGCGAGGCTCAGCGGGACGCCGGTGTGGTTGTTGTAGCTCTTGACCGAGCGATGCACCGCGCCCGGCCGCCAGCGCTCGAGCGCGGCGAAAATCGCTTCCTTGGTGCTGGTCTTGCCGACCGACCCGGTGACGGCGATGATCTTGGCGCGCGACCGCTGGCGGGAGGCCCGGCCGAGGTCTTCGAGCGCCCGCGCGGTGTCGGCGACCAGCACATGCGGCGCGTCGATCGCTTGCGAGACGATGAAGCCCGCCGCGCCCGCCGCCATCGCGCCGGCGACGAACTGGTGGCCGTCGTGGGCGGTGCCGGGCATGGCGACGAACAGGTCACCGGGCTGCACCTCGCGGCTGTCGAAGGTGACGCCGGTCACTTCGAAATCGCCGTGCACCGTGCCGCCGGTCGCGGCGGCGATTTCAGCGGCGGTCCACAGCGCGATCACGCCGCGCACTCGCGGGCGACGACGACGTCGTCGAACGGCAGCACGCGCTGGTTGGGCCCGGCGCCGATGATCTGGCCTTGCTCGTGGCCCTTGCCGGCGACGAGCACGATGTCCCCCAACTGCGCGATTGCGATGGCTCCGGCGATCGCTTCGCGGCGGCCGGCGATTTCCTTGGCACCCGGCGCTCCGCCCAGAATTTCGGCGCGGATCTTGGCCGGGTCCTCGCCGCGCGGATTGTCGTCGGTGACGATGACCACATCGGCCAGCCGCGCCGCCACCGCGCCCATTTCCGGTCGCTTGCCCTGATCGCGGTTGCCGCCGGCGCCGAAGACGATGATCAGGCGGCCTTCCACATGCGGGCGCAAGGCCGCGATCGCCGCTTCGAGGGCATCGCCGGTGTGGGCGTAATCGACGTAGACCGGGACGCCGTCGCGGCTGATCACCGCCCGCTCGAGCCGGCCGCGCACCGGCGACACCCGCTGCATCGCCGAAAAGGCCGCGTCGAATTCCGTGCCAGTAGCCATTACCAGCCCCGCCGAGACGAGGACATTGGCCGCCTGGTAAGCGCCGATCAGCGGCAAAGCGAGACTGTGAGTCTTGCCGCCGTGGCTCAGCGTCACGGTCTGGCCGAGCGGCGTCGGCAGCTGCTCGATGAGCTGGATGTTCTCGCCCTGGCGGCCGACAGTCATCAGCTTCGACCCGCGGCGGCGGACCCGTTCGATCACATCGTTCGACTTGGCGTCGTCGGTCCACACCACCGCGGTGCCTTCGGGGCTGAGCAGTTCGTCGAACAGCCGCATCTTGGCCTCAAAATACGCGTCCATGTCGGCGTGATAATCGAGATGGTCGCGGCTGAAATTGGTGAATGCGGCGGCGGCCAATGGCACGCCTTCGGCGCGGTGCTGGTCGAGGCCGTGGCTCGACGCTTCATAGGCCAAATGGCTGATGCCCATCCGCTCCAACCCGGCGACATTCGACAGGAACGTGACGATGTCGGGGGTGGTGAGGCCTGTCTTGACCTGGTCGTCGGCGGTGGTCACGCCCAGCGTGCCGATCGATGCCGAGCGGTGGCCGCCGAGGCGCCACATCTGGCGGGCCAGCTCGACGCAAGAGGTCTTGCCGTTGGTGCCGGTGACCGCGACCGCGACCTCGGGATAAGGCGCGAAGAATTTCGCCGCTAACTGGGCGAACAGCCGGCGCGGCTCGGGGTCGGCGAGGTGCGGGACGTGCGCGACGCTGGCTTGCGGTCGGGCGACCACCGCCACCGCGCCGCGCGTCACAGCTTCGGGAATGAAATCCTCGCCGTCGAACAGCGCGCCCTTGAACGCCCCGAAGACGCTGCCCGGAGCGACCTGGCGATGATCAATGGCAAAGCCCGTGACTTCGGAATCGCTATCGACGCCGGAAAGTTCGCGAAGGCGGACCACTTAATGTTCGGTTTCGTGAACGAAGGGCAGCACTTCGGCCATGTTCGGCTCGCGGGTCTTGTCAGGACGAACGCCGAGCATCGGCGCAATGCGGCTGACCGCGAGCGAAAAGGCCGGGCCGATATTCCACGCCGCGGTGTGGAAGCCGTAGGTTTCGGCGGTTGCCTTGGGGTCGTCGAGCATCATCACCATCACATAGCGCGGCTCGTCCATTGGGAACACACCCGCGAAGCTCGTCACCACCGCGGCGCTGGTATAACGGCCGCCGACCAGTTTCTCGGCGGTGCCGGTCTTGCCGCCGACGCGATAGCCGGGCGCATCGGCGCGCTTGCCGGTGCCCTGTGTCACCACCAGCCGCAGCAGCGCCCGCATCTTGTAGCTGGTCTGTTCGGTGAACACCCGGTGGCCGGCGCCGGCGGGGTGCGTCGGGCCGACCTTGAGCAGGGTCGCGGGGCGATAGATGCCGCCGTTGAACAAAGTCGCATAGCCGCTCGCCAAATGGAGCGGGGTGACCGCGATGCCGTGGCCGAAGCCGACCGTCATGGTTTCGAACGGACCCCAGCGCGAGCCCGGGGTCAGCGTCCGCCCGCGCTCCCGAAGCTCGATCGCGACCGGGGACAGGAAGCCCATTTGCTTGAGGAACGCCTTTTGTCGCGTCGCGCCGATCTGGTCGGCGATCTGCGCGGTGCCGATGTTCGAGCTTTCCTTCATGATCTCGGCGACCGAACAGGCGCGGCCATAAGGGTGCGTGTCGTGGATGACATGACCGTAGACATGGAGTTCCTGGGGACAATTATACATCTGTCCGAACGAGCGGATGATGCCCGAATCCATCGCCATCGCTACCGTGAACGGCTTGAAGGTCGAGCCCATCTCGTAAACCCCGAGCGTCGCGCGGTTGAAGCGCGCTTCGGGGGAACCCAGGCCGGCGGCATTGGGATTGAGTTGCGGCAGCGAGGTCATCGCCAGCACTTCGCCGGTGTTGATGTCCATCACGATGCCGGCCGCGCCGATCGCCGAATAAGTCGTCATGGCGTCGAGCAATTCATGTTCGAGCGCCTGCTGGATGCGGCCCGAGATCGACAGCGTCAGCGGTTCGCCGCGGGTTCCGGCGTCGGACAATTGCTGGTCGAAAGCGCGCTCCATGCCGGCGACGCCGTGGCCGTCGACGTCGGTGTAGCCGATAACGTGGGCGGCAAGGCTGGTCTGGGGGTAGAGCCGGTCGGGCTCGCGGTCGATCGCCAGGCCCGGCTCACCGAGCGCATTGACCGCCTCGACCAGCTCGGGTGACGCGCGGCGGCGCAGGTAGAAGAACGGTTTGCCCGACCGCATCATCGCGAAATAGGTCGCCGCGTCGTGTTCCGGCAGCAGCCGCGCGAGCGCGCGCGCAATGGCCAATTTGTCGCCGATGAGCTTGCCCGGGTGGAGCGCGATGGTCCACGCATCGATGGTCCGCGCCAAGGGCTGACCGTCGCGGTCGACAATGTCGCCACGTTCCGGAATCAGCGCGGTTACCCCGACCTTGCGCCCGGCGTGATCGCCAAACGCCGCGAGGAACAGGATCCGCGCGACGATGAGAGCAACCACACCGGCGTACACCAGCATTCCGAACATCAGCCGCTGGTGCATTACGGCCAGGATTTGGCGACGCTGGCCGACAAGTCGGAGCCGCTCGGGCCGTTGGGCGACGAGGGCGGACGTCGGCGCGTTCATTGCTTCCGGCCAGCGTCCTTAGCGGTGGCGTGCGAAGTGGATTGCGTTGGCTGCGGCGCGAGCGGATCGGCCTGGGCGAGCCGGACCGGCTTGAGCTTGAAGGGCGCCGGAGCGCTTGTCGCAACGGGCTTGGGCAAATCGACCGCAGTCTCGTCGGGCTTGATCTCGCGATTCAAGCTGGCGGTGTGCAGCATCTGGCTGGCCGAGACGCCTTGCTCCGGGTCGCGCTGAGCCACGCCTTCGATCCGCGGCCTTGGACCATCAGCCGGCGCCGAGGCCAGCACCACCGGCGCCTCGAGGTCGACCTCATGACGCGGCGCGATCATCCGTGCGAGCGCGAAGCCGCCGTCGAGGAACTGGTCGGCCGACGGCGCCGACAGCGCCAAAACCTTTACGTTCCAACGCTCAAGCTGGGCGAGTCTGCCGCGCGTGCCGATCTCGGTCTGGAGCAAGCGGATATCGCGCTGGGTGAGGACGATCTTGGTCTCGACGCTCTCCACAGCAGCGCGCTCCGAGGCGACCCGCAGCGACACCAGATAGCAGCCGAGCGCGGCTCCGGCGCAGCTCGCGACCATGAATACCGAACGGAAGCTTCTGATCATTGCATGCGCTCCTGTCCGGGTTGGAAGGCCTTTGCGCCCTGCCAAATGGGTGCCGAGGTCCGCACCGCGCTGCGCAGACGGGCCGACCGCGCACGCGGATTGAAGGCCATCTCGCGCTCGGATGGAGAGACCGGTTTGGCGACCCGCTCGAAGGTCGGCTGGGGCGGATCGACCAGCGCCGGACGGTGGCGCGAACCGGCCGGCGTGGCGCCGCTGCGTTCCCTCAGGAAGCGTTTGACGATCCGGTCCTCGAGGCTGTGGAAGGTGACCACTGCCAGCCGGCCGCCGGGTTTCAAGGCGCGCTCGGCGGCGGCTAGGCCCGCTTCCAACTCGTCGAGCTCGGCGTTCAAATGGATGCGGATCGCCTGAAAGGTGCGCGTCGCGGGGTCGGTCCGCTGGCCGGGACGGAAGCCGGCGGCGCGGCGGACGATCGCGGCCAGCTCGGCGGTGCGCTCGATCGGCCGGGCGGCGGCGATGGCGCGGGCAACCGCACGAGCGCGCGGCTCTTCGCCATACTCCTTGAGGATGCGCGCGATCTCGGCCTCGTCGGCCTGGTTCAAAAATTCGGCGGCGGTCAGCCCCGACTTCGACATCCGCATGTCGAGCGGGCCGTCGGCCGAGAAAGAGAAGCCGCGCTCCGCCTGGTCCAATTGCATCGACGACACGCCGATATCGAGCGCGATGCCGTCGACCAGGCCAATGCCGCGTTCGACCAACTCGCGGTCCATCTGCGAAAAGCGCTCTTCGACCAGGGTCAGTTTTGCGTCGGGAACGAGTGACGGCCCGTCGGCGATCGCGTCCGGATCGCGGTCGAAGCCGATCACTCGCCCCGCCCCCGCCGCGAGCATGGCGCGCGTATAGCCGCCTGCCCCGAAAGTGCCGTCGACCAGGGTCTCGCCATGGGCAATGGCGAGGGCCTGGACGACTTCATCGGCCAATACCGGCAAGTGGCGGGGACTGGAGGAAATGCGCGTCATGCGCCTAGCCCCCTCTCCTCGAGCCGGTAACGGGCGATGTCCTTCATGTCCTCGGGGATGCGGGCATCCTCGAGGAACAGCGTCGGGTTCCAGATTTGAAAGGTCTCGCCGACGCCGAGGAACAGCGCGAGCTCGCCAAGGTCGCCCTTGCGCCGCATCATCGGCGGCAGGACGATGCGGCCGGAGCTGTCGTAGGGCACTTCCTCGGTCGCAGCGAAGGCCATCAGATTGCGCAGCTGATATTCGAGCTGGGCGTCGGCGCTGGTCTCTTCTTTCTCGAGCAAACGTTCGAGTTTGCTGTGCTTCAGACCGGCGTAGGCGGGGTCATAAGCGCTAAGGCAGGGGAAGCTCTCATGCTTGGCGAGGACGATGCTCTTGGTGCCGCCACGGCGCTCGATGACATTGCGCAGGAAAGCGGGAACGGAGACGCGGCCCTTGCCGTCGACCGCGTTCAGCGCGCTGCCCTGGAACAGATGCT
>JBDSNQ010000085.1:0-8548 GCA_039915275.1 Sphingomicrobium sp. | reverse complement strand
TGCGCGACAGTTCGTCACGAGCGAACCTGCGCGGATAGGGGATACTAAAAATGTCGAAGACGATTCTGAGGAAGACGCTGCTTACCTCGACGGTAATTGCTGGCTCGGTGATGTTTGCCACGCAGGCGTTCGCTCAAGACGCACCGCCGCAGGAGCCGGCTGGCTCCGCTGAGCCGGGCGTCGCTCCCAAGGAGAATTCGCAGGCCGTAGAAAAGGCCAAGGTCGAAGCTGCGACCGACGCCACTCCCGACAGCGACATCGTCGTCACCGGCACTCGCATCACCAATCCGAACCTCGTCCAGTCGAGCCCGGTGACGGTGATCGGCGAAGGCGAAATTCAGCTCCAGCAGGTGTCTTCGGTCGAAGAACTGTTGCACGCGCTTCCGGGCCACAGCCCAAGCCTCAACCAGAACGTCAACAACGGCGGTTCCGGCGCGGCCTTCATCAACCTTCGTGGTCTCGGCTCGAACCGCAACCTGGTTTTGCTTGATGGCCAGCGCATCGTCCCGGTCGATCTCGTCGCCCGCACCGATCTTAACCTGATCCCGCCCGCGCTGATCGAGCGTGTCGACGTCTTCACCGGCGGCGCATCGACCGTTTACGGCGCCGACGCGGTTGCCGGCGTGGTCAACTTCATCACCAAGCGCAACTTTGCCGGCGTCGATGTCGACCTCGGCACCGGCATTTCGGAAAAGGGCGACGGCGCCTTGCTTCGCGCCTCGGCCACGGTCGGCGCGAACTTCGACGACAATCGCGGCAACGTGGTGTTGAGCGTCGGTATCACCCAGACCAAGCCGGTTTACGAAGGCGAGCGTCCGTTCAGCGAAAGGGCTTTCAGTTCGGGAACCGGACTGTTCGCCGGATCGGGCACGGGCGTTCCAGTGTCGATTCGCAATGGCGGTGCCAACGCTGCACAGTTTGACCCGAGCACGGGCCTGTTCCGCGCCAAGACGGATGCCGATACCTTCAACACCAATCCGCTCAACTTGATCCAGACCCCGCTGACCCGTTACAATGTCTACGGCAAGGGCCGGTACGAGATCAGCGACGCGGTCGAAGCGTATGCCATGGGCATGTACTCCAAGCGCCGGGTGCTGTTCAACGCGGCGCCAACCGGCATTTTCGGCAACAACGTGTTTGTGCCTCTCAACAACCCGTATCTGACGGCGACCACGCGCAACCAGTTGTGCGGCATCATCGACAGCAACCTGACCTTGGCGGGTACCCAGCTCCTGACGCCCGCGGAATGCACGCTGGCCGCCAATCCGGCGCTCGTTCCGGGCAATCCCGACTATCGCGAATTGCAGCTCACGACGGATCGTCGTTTTGCCGAGGCAGGTCCGCGCGTCACGACTTATAATTTCAACACCTTCCAGGGTTCGGTCGGTCTTCGCGGCCCGTTGATCAGCAACCTCAAGTGGGACGTTAGCGGTACGTACGGCGAATCATCGCGCGTCCAGTCGCAGACCACTGGCACCTTGGCGGCGGTCCAGCAGGCGTTGCGCGCGAACAATACGACGACCTGCTTTACCACCACCGGCGGCTGCGTCCCGTTGAACATTTTCGGTCCGCAAGGCTCGATCACACCGGCGATGCTGGCGTTCACTGCGGTCACCGTCTACAACTTTGTCGACACCTCGTTGACGCAGGGACAGGCAACGATCCAGGGTGATTTCGGCGTTGCGCTGCCGTGGGCAACTCAGCCGATCGGCGTCGCGGCCGGTGTCGAGTATCGGCGCTACCAGGGCTTCAGCCGTGGTGACGCGATTTCCTCACAGGTTGGTGCGGTGCTTGGCGCCGGCGCGGCTGCGCTTCCGGTGCGCGGCCAATATGACAGCCGTGAAGCTTTCGCCGAAATGATCATCCCGATCATCGAGGACAAGCCGTTCTTCCACTCGCTGACTTTGGAAATCGGCGGTCGCTACGCCGATTATTCACTGTCCGGCGGTAACTGGACCTACAAGGCCGGCGGAAGCTGGGAGCCGATTCCGGATATCAAGTTCCGGGCGATGTACTCGAAGGCGGTCCGCGCTCCCAACCTGTCGGAATTGTTCCAGCCCCAGGTCGTGGCTCTGACCAACCTCAACGCCGATCCTTGCCAAGGCACCGGACTTTCGGCCGCGCTGGCAGCATTGTGCGTCTCAACCGGCGTCCCGGCGGGCATCATCAATACCGGTGCCATCCCGAAGCCTTCTTCCGGTCAAATCCAGTCCACGCAGGGTGGTAATCCGCTGCTCGCTCCGGAGGTCGCCAAGACCTTCACGGCCGGTGTGGTGCTTCAGCCGCGGATGGTTCCGGGCTTCGCTTTGACGCTCGATTATTATAATATCGACGTCATCGGCGCGGTCAGCGCTCCCTCGGTGCTGGACATCATCAGTGGCTGTTACGGCGCGGGCAACCCGACGCTCGATCCGAGCAACATCTTCTGCGCGTTGGTGAAGCGCAATGTTGCCACTGGCCGACTCGATGGTGAGTCTCAGACCACGCCGGGTCTTCAGTTGCTGACCACCAACCAGGGCTTCATTCAGACCCGTGGCTACGATTTGACGGCAAATTATCGCCACGACGTCGGTTTCGGCCGGGTGTCGGTGGCCTTCAACGGCAACTACACCACCCGGGCGCGGTTCAAGGCGATCCCATCGGCTCTCAGCCCGCTTCGCGAATGCATCGGCTTTTACAGCACCTCCTGCAGTCCGCCGGCGCCGCGCTGGAGCTGGTCGATGCGGACCTCGCTCAGCTGGCTCAACAACACGGTCGACACGTCGCTGCTGTGGCAGCACATCGGCGCGATGAAGGTCGAGCCCAACGTCTGTACGACGGATAGCACGCTCTCGTGCGGCCCGCCGCTGACCTCGGTCTTCGACGCGTTCGAGAGCATCCCGGCTTACGATTATTTCGACTTCTCCAACCGGGTCCAGGCAACCGATCACATGAGCTTCGTGTTCACGATATCGAACCTGCTCAACAAGCAGCCGCCGTTCGTCGGCAACACCATTGGCACCACGGCCTTCAACCACGCCAATACGTTCCCGTCGAATTACGACGCCGTCGGACGCTCCTACAGGGTGGGCGTGAATCTTCGCTTCTAAGGGGGCGGCGATCGCAAGAATTAAGGGCGGGCTTCGGTCCGCCCTTTTTTTTCGTCTGGCAGGACTCTCAAGCGGGATACGCGTGGACCATGACCGTGGACCGTAATCGCTGTCCCCAGTAGGATTGTTGCCAAAGCAATTGCGGCGAGGAGCAGGACCCTGTCCCGTATCGAGGATGTGATCGCGGTGGCGATGGCCGCGCTGGGAGATGGCTCCGAAGCTGCGGCTTTGCCAGTGGTTACCGCCGCGGCGCGGGCGCACCCGGGCGAAGCGGCGTTGTGGCAAGTTCTCGGGCTGCTCCATCGCGAGCTCGAGGATATGGGCCCGGCGATGGCGGCGTTCGAGACGGCGGCGCGGCTCAGCCCGACTGGCGCCCGCATCGCGCACGGCCACGCCCGCGTGACCCTGGAAGCCGGCCTGCCGTCGTTGGGCCTGTTCGAACGCGCGGTCCGCCTCGCGCCGAATGACGGCGACGTGTTGATCAGCCGGTCGGCGGCATTGCTGGCGGAAAACCAGGCCGACACCGCGATCCAGGAATTCGATGCCATGCTCAGCCGCAATCCGGAGTGGGTCGCCGGGCACGCCGCGCTCGCGCAATTGCGCTGGATGGCGGGGGACACGCGCGGCTTCCTCGCGTCGCTCGATCGGGCATTGGCCGCGCATCCCCTGAGCGCGCCGCTGTGGTTCGAAAAAATACGCCTGTTGATCGAAGCCGACTTATACGGCGATGGCCTGATTGCCGTGCGAGCGGCGCGCGAGGCGCTCGGCCCCGATCGCGCGCTGGCTATCAGCGAAGCGATTTGCGCGTCCGAGCTTGGCGACGAGCAACTCGCCGACCGGCTGTTTGAGTCCCTCGTGCCGTTCGACGACGTAAATGTTGCGGTTCGCCATATTCGGCATCTGTTGCGCACCGGACGCGCGGACCAGGCGGCGCGCCTCGCCGAATCCCTGGTCGATGGCGAGGATGCGGACCATGTCTGGCCCTATTTGTCGGTCGCCTGGCGCCTGTTGGACGACCCGCGCTGGGCCTGGCTTGAAGGCGACCCGGCGCTGGTCGGGATCTCCGACCTTAGCGAAGCGATCGGCTCGCTCGAAGGACTGGCGGCGAAACTCCGATCGCTCCATGTCGCCAGGCACCAGCCGATCGACCAGTCGGTCCGCGGCGGCACACAGACCGACGGGCCGCTGCTGGCCCGCGTCGACCCGGAAATCCGGCACCTCCGCAAGGTCCTCGTCGCGGCCGTGGAACGACATCTGTCGACGCTCAAGCATGACCCGGCACATCCCTTTCTGCGCCATCGCCCGGCGTCGATCCGCTTCGCCGGTTCATGGTCGGTCCGCCTGGATGACGGCGGGCGCCATTCCAACCACGTCCACCCGCAGGGCCTGGTCAGTTCGGCACTCTACGTTGCAGTGCCGCCCAGCGTCGCGAGCGGGGATTCGGGCGCCGGCTTCCTTGTTTTGGGCCAGCCGCCGGCGGAATTGGAGCTCGATCTTGCACCCTTGCGGACTGTCCGGCCCAAGCCCGGGCAATTGGTATTGTTTCCGTCAATCATGTGGCACGGCACCAATCCATTCGAGAGCGGGGAACGGCTGACGGTTGCATTCGACGTTGCAAAACCGCGATAAAACGCCATTTTTTCATAAAGTTAAGCGGTATTTTAAGCATCCCGATCCTGTGGCAAAATTGTGACATGCGTTTGATGAAATCCGCATTAACTAGCTGTGGATATGGCGCGTGGCTTCGCGCGGTCTAAGATAGCGGCACGATTATTTGCATGGCGTTGCGCCAGGCAGGGTTTTGCGTTCGAACCGATCGCAAGCTTAGTTGGATGAAGGGGAGCGATTATGACAACGACTCAACGGATTGGCAGCGCGCTGCGTTGCGGCACCGCCTTTACGGCACTTGCGATCGCGGCGATGACCGCGACGGCCGCTTCGGCTCAAGACACGACCGCCGACCCCAATGCGCCGGCAGCGGCCTCGACGGATAACGGTTCGGATATCGTCGTCACCGGAACGCGTATTTCCGGCGTCACCAACGCCAACAACCCGAGCCCGATTTCGGTCACCACCAAGCAGCAGATCGACGAGACCCGCGCGGCAGCGGTCGAGGACGTACTCCAGCGCATGGTTGGCGTCGACGGCAACGCGATCGGCAATGCATCGAACAACGGTGGCATCGGCCTTTCCCAAGTTTCGCTCCGTGATCTCGGCGCGCAGCGCGCGCTGGTGCTGGTTGACGGCACGCGCCTGATCCCGTCGGTCGGCACGGTTCCCGACACCAACACCATCCCGCTGACCATGGTCGAACGGGTTGACGTGCTGCGTGACGGCGCCTCGTCTGTGTACGGCGCCGACGCGATCGGCGGCGTGGTCAACATCATCACCAAGCGCAAGGCCGACGGCTTCCGCCTCGAGGCCGGCGGAGGTTTGACCCAGCATGGAGGCGGCCAGCAGTACAACATCGGCGGGACCTGGGGCGCGAGCAACGATCGGGGCAGCGTCCTGGTCGGCGCGAGCTGGGAGCATCGCAACGCGATCAACGGCTATCAGCGCGATTGGGCCAACGACCCCCACATCGGTGAGCAATTCGAGGGCGGCAGTGCCTTCCGCACACAGCTCGACGCCTTGCAGAATCAGGGCGCGGTCACGCTCGCCGTGCCGACTGTCGTCGACGGCGTCCTCGCTCCGGCTGGTACGACCTACCCCGGCGCGGGCCTGGTCGTGGTCAACGGAGTATATTACACCCGTCAGAACCCGGCGCTGGCCGGCGTCCTGCCGAACACGGTATTCCTGCCCAACAAGGGCGTGGTGAAGCTCAACGCGAACGGCAGCAAGGCAACGCCGTGGAACACGCTCCAGGGGTCCATCGACCGCAAGAGCTTCAATTACTCGGTAGACTATGACCTGGCTGACGGACTCACTCTGTTCAGCGACGGCTTTTACACCAAGCGCACGTCGCGCCAGCTTCTGCGTCCGGAGCCGCTGCTCGGGGACCAGATCGCCAACGGGACTTATCCCGGCTTCATCATCCCGGCCGGCTTCCCAGGCAACCGGACGACGGGCGACTTCGGCGCCAACCTGATCCCGATCCAGTTCGGACCGCGTGATTATCGGCAGAACTCGGACACTTTCCGGGTCCGCGTCGGCTTCAAGGGCGAGATCTTCGGCGACCTCAGGTATGAGATCGCCGGTGTTGAGCAGCAGAACGACCTTCAGGCGAAGGTGCTCAACACGGGCAACTTCCTCTCTCTCGGCCAGCTCACCGGCCAACTTCCATGCATCAGCGTTCCGGGTGGTTGCACCGGCGGCCTGCCCACTGTCTATCCTGGCTTCTTCACTGCCGCGCCGGACGCGATCTTCAATGCGGCACAGCTGGATTACGCCAAATATACGCAGATCAGCACCAACGAATCGTCGGAGCGCTACGTCTACGGTAACATCAACGGCTCCTTGTTCCAGCTGCCGGGCGGGGCGGCGAAATTCGCGGTTGGCGCCGAGTATCGCGGCGAGCATTATACGTTCGTACCCGACGCGCTGGTCGTTGCCGGCTTTGCCCCGAACCAGTCTTTCCCAACGGACGGGGGCTACAATGTGAAGTCGGCCTATGCTGAGTTGTTCTTGCCTATCCTCAGCGATCTTCCCGGCGCCTACCGCCTCGAGCTCACGCCGAGCGGCCGTATCGATCATTACAGCAACTTCGGCACCGCCAAGACCTACAAGATCGGCTTAAACTACGCACCGGTCGAGGACATCCGCTTCCGCGGCTCCTACAGCATCGGTTTCCGCGCACCGCAAGTCGCCGAGCTGTTTGGGGGCACATTCCTCACCAACCTGACGGCGAGCGGCGATCCTTGCGAGACCTTCATTACGCCGCAGGCGATCATCGACAACCCAAATATCGGCCAGGGTCTCCTGAACGCGGGATCGACATGCGCCGCGGCGATCAACGGAGGGAGCGCGCTTCTGCCCAACACCTTCCACGATCCGCTGGACGATATTTCGCAGCAGCAGATTCAGGTGCTTGCGGGCGGCAATCCCAACCTCCAGCCCGAAAAGTCGCGCGGCTATAACGCCGGCGTGGTGTTGCAACCCCGCTTTGCGCGCGGCCTTACCTTGTCGTTCGATTACTATCGGACCAAGGTGAGGAACCAGATTCTGCCGGGCGGTCTTGCCGGGTCGGTCGGCGCGGACTTCATCCTGCTCAATTGCTACGGCGCCGCGCAGGACCCCACCTATTGCGCTAAGATCAGCCGGACGCCCACAGGGACCATCCAGATCGTCTCGAGCCTGGCCGACAACTCGGGGTCGAACACCGTCCGTGGCTACGACCTGCAGGCGACGTTCGACAGCGGGCGGGCAAACATGGACCTGCCGTTCGGCGGCCGGCTGGGCGTCGACCTCCAACTGTCGCGCCAGATCCAGAACGATGTCCTCAATCCCGACGGGTCAATAACCCATTATGCCGGCAAGTTCAGCTACGACAACCTCACGGCCCACCCGAAATGGCGCGGCCTCGTGAATGTCGACTGGGACATGACCAACTGGGGCCTGCACTATGACGCCCAATATTCGTCGGCGCTGCACAACTACGATGGTTCGGAATTCGTCTATGGCAATCGTGTCAATTCGCGCTGGATGCATGCGGTCAGCGCGTGGCTCGGGTTCCACGACTTCGCGGGTATCCGCAAGGGCCGCTTGACCGTCGGCGTCGACAATTTGTTCGACAAGGATCCGCCGTTCCTGGCCTCAGAATCGGTCTGTAAGTGCAACTCGATCGCCGGTCCGTATGACTTCGGTGGCCGGTCGTTCTTCGCCCGCCTGTCCGCCGACTTCAATGCGCCGCCGCCGCCGCCAGCGCCGCCGCCGGTGATTGCACCGCCGCCGCCTCCGCCGCCTGCGCCACCTCCGGCGTCGCAGACCTGCGCTGACGGTTCGGTGATCCTGGCAACGGATGTGTGCCCGGCGCCGCCGCCGCCGCCGCCGCCGCCGGCGCCGGAGCCGGTTCGCGGCTAAGCCGTAAGGATAGCGTCAAACGAAAGGAGCGGCGGGTCGAAAGGCCCGCCGCTCTTTCGTTCATCACCCGCTTCGAACCTTTGCGACCTGCAAGGTGAGTAAGATTTAGGCCGGCGTCAAAACCAGTTGGCCGTCACCTTCATCGACGCGGACCGTGGACCCGTCGGGGATCTGCCCAGCGAGAATCATGTCGGCCAGCGGGTCCTGGAGGTGCTTCTGCACCGCGCGCTTTAACGGCCGCGCGCCATAGACCGGGTCGTAGCCAACCCGCCCCAGCCACGCCCGCGCGCCGGCGGTCAGCTCCAGCGTGACCTTGCGCTCGTCGAGCAGCTGCTGAAGCCGCGCCACCTGGATGTCGACGATCGGTCCCATGTGGCCCGCCGAAAGCCGGTGGAACAGGATGATCTCGTCGAGCCGGTTCAGGAACTCGGGCCGGAAAT
>JBDSNQ010000072.1:0-6772 GCA_039915275.1 Sphingomicrobium sp. | reverse complement strand
TCTTGGCGCATTTGAGCGAGCTCGCGAAATCGATCAGGCTTTGAACCGCAGTCATGTTTGACGTCGGCGAGAGGTTCGGATCGGTTATGCTGCTCGGCAGATACACCAGATTGCCGTTTCCGCTGCTGCTCAGGCCGGCGTTGAAGAGCCTGAAGCCATTGCCTGCGTCCGAGAAGGTCAAGCTGTAAGGACGGCCCGAGCGGGCGACAAACGTCCAGCCGAACGACGTCGCGAGATCGCCGAAGAACTTCTCCCGCAAATTGCCCGAGAAAGTGATGTTGTGGCGGGTCTCGTAGAAGGCGCGTGACGAGTCGGGATTTTGCCGGTCGAACACGGCCGTGGCGTTGAAGTTGGACCCGGCCGTCGAATTGTACATGTTTCGCCGGTCGTGAGCGTTGGTGTAGGCATAGCCCAATGTGAAGTTGCTCGAACCGCCGGACGTCAGGAGGCCTGCCTCGAAATTCTTCTGCAGGACCAACGACGCGACGTGGGTCCGGTAGTCGCCCGCATTGGTCAGCAGATATTCGCCGCGGTTCGTTGTCCGGCTCGGATAGCACGCCGCCGTCACGTTCGCGTAGGTCGGCGTCGGATTGAAACCAACCAGGGTCGCGGTGCAGCCGGCCAGCAACGGATCGATGGTCCGGTATATCGGGCGAGCGTCGCTCGTGAACCCGCTCAGGCCGGTAGTTGTGTCGATCGCCTGGGACAGATCGGCGATCGTGAATGGATTGTGATACTGGCTGTAGACATAATCGAGGTTGACGTGCCAGCCGCGGCCGAAGGCGCTGTCCCCAAACTCCAAATCGGCCTGATAGCCAATGTTGGCGCGCCAAACGGTCGAAAGCTTGAGATTGGGATCGACCGCCTGGGTGAAGCCCTGGCCCGCCGCGGCAAGGGCGCTTGCGTGATCCAGAACACATTGAGGAACGCCGGTGAAGACGCCGCCAGGGGTGACGTCGATCGGGCCGGCCGGGCACGGCGACGTAACGCCTCCGCTGGACCCACGGCTTTGGCCCGAAGCGAAAGCCTGGCCGTTGTTCTGGAAGACGTTGCCGAACCAAACCACCGGGTCGCCGCCGGAGAAAATGCCGAGCCCGCCCTGCAATCGGCTGTGCCGAACGACGGCGAAGTCGGGCAGGTTATAGGTGAAGCCAAGGCGCGGCAGCACCACCGGGTCAAGGTCGTTGAAGCCGGTATCGTTCTCAAAACCGTAGCGCTTGACGAAGACGGGATTGAGCCTGGGATGGTCGCCCTTGAACCAGTCCACGCGGACGCCGCCGACGATCTTCAGCGTGTCGTTTACGCGCCAGTCGTCCTGGACATAAGCCGAAAAGATCGACCGCCCGAACGATGCCGCGGCGTCGTTGATGTTGCCGCTTGCGGTGCGGTTGATGACTGCGCCTGCCGGGGGGCTGCTCCCGAAGATGACGCTCGGCGTCGGATTGGAGGTGCTGGTTCCATTGGTCAGAATGCCATTCTGCAGGTTCGCCAGGCTGCTGAAAACCAGGGTCCCCGTTGCTTGCGCAACGAACAGATTGAAGAGTTTCGCGTGGTTGGATTCAAAGCCAAGCTTCAATTTGTGGTCGCCGGCGTCGTAATTGATGACGCCCTTGAACTGATCGAGCTGGGTTTTGAGGTCGTTGGCCGAGCGCGAAAAGCCCGGGCCAGCGATGACTTCCCCATCAGGTATGGGGGCAAGGTTGTCGATGCCGACGACGAAGCGAATGATCGGATGGTCCGACTGTGCTTCGCCGCCGCCGACCGGGTCCTGAATGTCGTGGATGTTGGACCGCGCATAGCGCAATTCGGACGACAGGCGGTCGGTCCAGTTCGAATAGAGCCGGACCGAATAATATTTGGAATTGGTGCCGCTGTTCAAATAGTTGTTGAGCCCGGTGACAGCCTGATTGCTGGTCGAAAAATCATCGGTTTTGATCGTACTTTCGTTGAGCCGCTGGTGCGTGAGTTCAAGACGCTGGTCGTCGGTGATCTGCCAGTCAAGGCGGCCGAAAATCCGCTCATTGGTATAGGGACGGTTGTGGACCAACGGCCCGGTGTCAATCCCATAGACGCTGCTCAGGACTTGCGAGATTTGATTGAACTGGTCGACCGTGACCCCGGCCAGCTGATTGGCGTACCCGTCGCCAACCGGGCCGTCGTCTTGCGACTGGCCGGCGGCCTGCTTTTCGTAGGCGCCAAAGAAAAACAGGCGATCGCGCACGATCGGTCCGCCCAGCGACAGGCCCCAGCGCTTGTCCGGCTTGATCGCTGCTACTGGACGCCCGCCGATTTCCTTGCCGCGTAGGCTGCTGTTGGTGAATTCGTAAAAGCCGCCACCGTGGAAGCGATTGCCGCCCGACTTGGTCACGACATTGATCGCGCAACCCGTAAACTGTCCGTATTCGACGTCGAACGGCGCGAACTGGACCTGGGTCTCGCGCACCGCGTCATAGGGGACCGGGGTTGAGCTGCGCGACGAGAAGCCGGTTTCGTTGAGGCCGTAGACGTCGCTCTGCGGAATGCCGTCGACGGTAAAGGTGTTGAAGCGGTCGTTGCCGCCAAGGCATGAGATACGGTCGGCGCCGGAGCCGCCGGTCGAAACGTCTTGGCGATCGAGGCTGACGCGCGGGTCCATCTTGATGATGTCGCGAATGTCGCGGTCGAACGACGGCGCGGCTTTCAAAGTCTCCTGGGTGAAGGACGTTCCCGGACCAATTTCCAGCTGGGTCGCCCGGACTCGCGCGGCGGTCACGACGATGGTGCCCGCATCAGCCTCGGCCGCGACCGGCTTGAGCGCGAACGTCAGCTGCGTGGCGCCCTGGAGCGTGGTCTGAATCTGCTCGACCGTCTGGCCCTGGTAGCCGTTGGCGGAGGCCGTAATGGTGTACGGCCCGCCGGTCGTCAGGTTGTTGGCGGTAAACAAGCCGGACGAATCCGAGACTAGCTCGTGAGCCGCGCCGGTCCGGGTGTCGGTGACCGTCACCGCCGCTCCGGCGACTGCGGCGCCCGTTTCGTTCGTCACCTTGCCGGTGATCGACGTCGTGATCTGTTGCGCCAGCAGAGAGGCGGTCGGCACGACCGTGGCGACCAGGGGGGCGACGACGAACGCACAGGTGCGCAGCAAGAAACTTTTTTTCACCTAGAAATCCCCCAACGGAATGAATCACTTACAGATTCGAGGGGGCAGCTATAGCCAGTTCGAGACAAAGCGATGACAGTCACAGTCGAGCTCACCCGAATCTTTTCGGGCGTTGCAGATTCATCACGAAAACCAAGTCGCCACCCCCGCGACTCGCAACCATATGGAGCAACTTCCGGCCCGATTATCAACCGTTAAACGGTCACCTGAGACGGCTGGTCCAGGCGGCGGCCGAGCGCCACGAACGCATAGACCAAAGGCGGCACCAGGATCACCGACAGGACGACCTTGGCGAGCATTTGGCCGAGCAGCAGCTCGGTGATCGGGAACACGCCATAGAATGCGACGGTGATGAAAATCAGCGTGTCGACGATCTGGCTCAACACGCTGGCGACGGCGGAGCGCAGCCACAGCAGCCGTCCGCCGGCGCTCTTCAAGCGGCTGAAGATGGTGACGTTGAGGATCTGCGAGGTGCCGTAAGCGAGGATTCCGCCAAGCCAGATCCGCGGCGTCCCGCCCATCACCGTCTCGAACGCCGCCAGCCGTTCCGGCGCCATGTCCCTGGCAGCGGGGATGCCAAGCACCAGCATGGTCAGGATCAAGGAGACGATCAACGGCACGAAGCCGATCACCACCAGCCGCTTGGCGGTCGCCTGGCCGTGCAGCTCGGCCACCGCGCTCGAGGTGATGACCAGCATCAGGAAGGCAAAAATGCCGGCCTCGACGGCGAGCGGCCCCAAAGCGACCTGCTTGTTGCCGAGCACGCCGGCGATACACACCATGCCGCCATAGAAAATGGCGAAGGCGAACAACGAGGGTGACAAGGTTGTGGCTTGCGGCGCGTTGGCGGCCGCTCGGATTTCGCTGGTCATGGGCACGGCCTAACGCCTTTGGCCGTGGCCGCAAGGTCCGGATCGTTGACCGTTCGGCGGACAGGCGTCTAGGCGCATCGCGGTGACTTCCCCAAACCTCGATGTCGTGGCGATTGGCGATGCGATCGTCGATGTCATCGCCACTTGCGACGATGGTTTCCTTGAGCAGCGCGGCTTGCACAAGGGCTCGATGCGCCTGCTCGATGCGGGCGAGGCGGACGCGCTTTACGCAGCCATGGCCAGCGCGCGGGAGACCAGCGGCGGTTCGGCCGCCAACAGCATGGCGGGGGTCGCCGCTCTGGGCGGCCGCGCGGCCTTCATCGGCCAGGTCTCCGACGACCAATTGGGCGCGATCTTCACCCACGACATGCGCGCCTTGGGCGTTCAGTTCGATACGCCGCCGCTCTCCGGCGGGCCACCGACCGGCCGCTGCCTGATCCTCGTCACGCCCGACGCGCAGCGGACCATGAACACTTCCCCCGGGGCGAGCCACGAATTGGGCCCGGAAATGCTCGACGAGGCGCTGATCCAGTCGGCCGCCATCACTTACCTCGAAGGCTATTTGTGGGGGCCGGAGCGGCCGCGGCAAGCGATGCTGCGGGCGGCGGATATCGCCCATGCGGCGGGGCGCAAGGTCGCCTTCACGCTGTCCGAGAGCCTGTGCATCGCCGGCCGCCGCGAAGGCGTGATGGGCATGATCGAGGACGGCCGGGTCGACATCTTGTTCGCCAATGAGGATGAAGTGCTGCAGCTGAACGGCGGCAGCGACCTCGATCAGGCGCTGGCGACGCTGTCGGCGAGGATCGCGACTCTGGTCGTGACGCGCGGGGCGGCGGGCGCTTTGGCGGTCGAGGGTGGCCGGCGGATCGCAATTCCCGCGGTGCCGGTCGACAAAGTGGTCGATACGACCGGGGCCGGCGACCTGTTCGCGGCTGGATTCCTCGCCGCCCGCTGCCGCGGTCACGGCCTCGAGCGGTGCCTCGAAGCGGGCGCTCTCGCCGCGGCGGAAGTGATCTCGCATTTCGGCGCCCGCCCCGAAGCGGACTTGAGAGAGCTGGTGCCGCTATGAGGCATATCCGCCGTCTCGCGGTCTATTGCGGCTCGGCCACGGGCAATGACGCCGCGTTCGCCGATGCCGCCGGCGCGACCGCCAAGGCGATGGTCAGCCAAGACGTCGACCTGGTCTATGGCGGCGGGCGGCTGGGCCTGATGGGATTGATGGCCGACGGCGTGCTGGACCTTGGCGGCCGGGTCTATGGCGTCATCCCGCATGCGTTGGTCGACCTTGAAGTGGCGCACCAAGGCCTGACCGAGCTCGAGCGGGTGGCCAACATGCACGAGCGCAAGGCGCGGATGACCGAACTCGCCGATGCCTTCCTGTGCCTGCCGGGCGGGATCGGCACGCTCGACGAAATGTTTGAGGCATGGTCGTGGAACGCGCTCGGTTACCACGCCAAGCCGTTCTGCCTCTTGAATGTCGCCGGCTTTTGGGACGGGCTGATCGCGTTCATCGACCATGCAACGGAGAGCGGCTTCCTGTCGCCCCAGCGGCGCCAGCAATTGCTGGTCGCCGACAATCCCGAAGCAGCGCTCAAACTGCTGGACGAAGCGGCGGCGACGGCGGCACAAGGGATGGTCTGGTAGGGGGAGTTCTAAAAGCGTGAATCAGAAATTGCTCGGCGTCGCCGGGATCGCCGTCATCCTGGCGCTTGCTTACGCAATCTCGACCAACCGCAAGGCGATCCGCTTGAGAATCGTCGGCGCAGCATTCGCGCTGCAGGCCGGCATCGCCGTGCTGGTCATTTACACCAGCTGGGGCCGGGCCGCGATCCAGGGCATGTCGAACGGCGTCGCCAATCTGCTCGGCTATGCCGGCAAGGGCACCGAATTCCTGTTCGGGCCGAGCGCCTCCAACCCACTCGCGCACACCTTCGCGATTGCAGCACTGCCGGTGATTATCTTCTTCGCCAGCCTGGTCGCGATCCTGTATTATCTCGGCATCATGCAGCGCATCGTGCGCTGGGTCGGCGGGGCGATCGGCTGGATTACCGGCATCAGCCGGGTCGAATCGCTGAGCGCCGCGGCCAACATCTTTGTCGGCCAGTCCGAATCGCCTTTGGTCATCCGGCCCTATCTCGCCGCTTTGCCGCCGTCGCGGCTGTTCACGGTGATGGTGGTCGGCATGGCGGGCGTCGCCGGGACCATCCTTGCCGCTTACGCCAGCCTGCTCGGCGAGCGCTATCTGCCCTATCTGCTCGCCGCCGCCTTCATGTCCGCTCCGGGCGGCATCTTGATGGCCAAGATGATCATGCCCGACGACCCGCCGGGGCCGGACGAACTGCCGCTCGAGGGCGGTGTCGCGCAAAACGACCAGGTCGACGTCGCCGAGACGTTCGAGGAAGGCGAGAAACCCGCCAACATCATCATGGCCGCGGCGGCCGGCGCGCAGACTGGCGTCAAGCTCGCGGTCGCGGTTGGGGCGATGGTGCTGGCGTTCGTCGCCTTGGTCGCGCTTGCCAACGGGCTGCTCGGCGGGCTCGGCAATCTGGCCGGCATTCCGGCCCTCAGCTTCCAACGGCTGGTCGGGTACATCTTCGCGCCGATCATGTTCCTGATCGGGGTGCCATGGAACGAGGCGGGGGTCGCTGGCGGGCTGTTCGGGACCAAGCTGGTGTTGAACGAATTCGTCGCTTTCATCGATCTCGGCAACGCCGCCGGGCCAGCGGCCGCGCTCGGCGACCGCAGCCGGGCGATCGTCACC
>JBDSNQ010000134.1:0-7921 GCA_039915275.1 Sphingomicrobium sp. | reverse complement strand
CGCGTCGGAACATTGCATCGCCGGGGCTTGGGCGTAGCGGTCGCAAGCGATAACCCGGCAGCCGAGCCGCTTGGCGGCAATGGCGAATTCGCGGCCGAGCTCGCCCGAACCGAGCAGCATCAGGGTGGCAAGGTACATTCGAGGGCGGATAGCGGCGTGGCGATTGCTCCGCTAGACCAACTGGAGTTGAGGAGAATCTCAAGCCATGCAATCCACACTCATCCTTCCACTCGCTGCATTGCTTGTTGCCGCGGCACCGCCCGTCAAGCTGCTTACCCCCAGCGATATCGTCGCCGCCGCGCCGCCGGCCGCGTGGCGGACGATCAACTCCGACGATTTGCTGGTCATCGACCTCAAGTCCGGCGGGCGGGTGGTGATCCAGCTCGCCCCGGCGTTCGCTCCGACCCACGTCGCCAATATCCGCGCCCTCGCGCGCGGTCACTATTGGGACGGAGCGGCGATCTATCGCGTGCAGGACAATTACGTCGCGCAATGGGGCAATAACGACAGCGACAAGGCGTTTCCGGCGGGCGTGATCGCCAAGCCACCAGCGGAATATAGCCGCGCCTTGAAGGGTCTAGCGATCCGCCCGCTCGGTTTTGCCGATCCCTATGCGCCCGCCGCCGGCTACGCCTCGGGCTGGCCAATCGCCTACAGTCCCAAGGGAGGCTGGGCCAATCTCGTGCATTGCTATGGCAGCGTCGGGGTTGGCCGCGACCTCTCACCCGACACTGGGACCGGGGGCGAGCTCTACGCGGTAATCGGCCACGGCCCGCGCCAATTGGACCGCAACATTGCGGTGGTCGGGCGGGTGTTCGACGGCATCGACCACATGAGCGCGCTCCGCCGCGGCACCGAGGCGCTGGGATTCTATAAGGAGCGCAGCGAGGACACGCCAATCGTCAGCACGCGTTTGGCCAGCCAGCTTAGCGCGGCTGAGCGGCCGTCGTTCCAATATATGGACACGAGTAGCGCCAGCTTCGCGAAATATCTGCGGCTGCGCGCCAATCGCCATGACCAGTTCTACATCCGCCCGGCCGGCGGCGTCGATCTGTGCAACGCCCCGGTTCCAGTCCGGCGGACGCCCTAGGCGGTTCGCCTAGGCGGCCCAGGCGTGGGTGTGGTCGCGGTTCTTGTGCTGGATGACGACCGGCACCTTGTGCGATCGCATGCTCGCCTCCGCCAGCGGCAGCGCGGTCGTGCAGAATGCGCATTCCGCCGAGATCCGGCCGATGATCCAGTGCGTACGGCCACAACCGGGGCAATGATTGACCTCATGCTCGCGGTAGACCGCGTGATAGCCGCGTCCGGCGGGGTCGTGGTTTTTGCGCATCTCGCTCGACGATGGATTGCTCAGCATCGTAAGGATTTCCTTTCGCCCGTTGAACGAGCGAAAAGACGGCGGGTTGCATTGGCTTTTGTGGCCAGGCCTAGTTTTGCCGCAGACCGTCGAGTGAGATTGGGTCGGCGAATGCAGCGCCGAGCTTGTCGCCGGCGGTCCATTTGACGACTGCATTGGCGCGCTCGCGGCCGGGCAGCATCAGCCATACCCGCGATCCGACCTCAAAGCGGCCGTTCGACGCGGCCATGAAGCCGCTTTCGGAGATATTGAGGATGCGGGCGTCGATGCCGCTCTCGCCAAGCTCGCGGACGTGCGCCTCGAGGTCGACCGCGTGGCGAGAGAAGCGACGGCGGTCGCTGGGGTCCTCGGCGTCGGCGATCTTCGCCTTGATCATCGAAAAACTCATCTCCACGAGCGAGGCTACTCCGGCTGACCGCCGAAGCTGATGCCAATGCGTCCGTCCCGCACCCAACGCACGATCGCCAAGACCTGGCCCCGGCCGGCCAGCTCAAGCGAAACCTGCTCGCCGATATGCGGCACCAGCGAAAAGATTACCATAGCGCCCGAAGGTGAGGTGTTGACCAGCCGGACCCTGTGCTTGCGGCCACGAAACGCCATCTCGACGGTCTCGGCCTGGGCATCGAAGCGCGCTTCGGTACGCTCATCGAGCATGCGCTTGACGGTCCGTGGGATCATCCCGCCGTCAAGGCCGAACTTGGATGGCACGCGACCTTCTCCCTTATGACGGTGCGACGCTAGCCGGTCGCCCTTAAAGATTGGTGTGCAAACCCCTTACCATTGTTGGCCGCTGTGTCCTACGCGTCACTGGCAGCCGCCGTTCATCCCGTGTATGGGTCGGCTAAGCCACCACGGGTTTGCCCGCGGGGCGGTTGTCTTTCAAAAATAATGGGTTGGCTATGAACGGGCGCGTGAAATTCCTGGGTACGTTCGCGGCATTGTCGTCGCTTCCGCTGGCCTGGGTGTCGGCCCAGACCGCCGGCCAGCCGCCGGTCGCGGCGGTCCCGCAGGCCGCTGTTCAACCACCGCCCGCGGCAATTCAGCCGCCGCCGCTTGCGGTTGTTCCGCCGCCTACGGTCATCCTGCCCCCACTCATATGGGATCCGGGCGACGCGCAGGCCCTGCTGTTCTTCATCCAGGGGATCGGCAGCGACGGGCTCGACCCGGCCGATTATGATCCGGCCGGGCTGATCGCCGCGCTTCGGTCGGGCAATCCGATGGTCGTCTCGCAGGCCGCCACCGATCGCTTCAACCGCCTGTCCTCGGACCTGGCGTTCGGCCATGTCCGCGGCGACGACCGCCAGGACTGGCACATTCCGGATGGCGATCTCGACCCCGCTCGCCAGGCGCTGCTGCTGCAGGCGGCGCTCGGTCAGCACCGCGTCCCCGACGACTTGCGCGGCTTGCTGCCGAGCCACCCGCAATATGCCGCGCTGCGCCACGCGCTAGAGGTTACGCCAGTGGCCGAAGCGTCGAAGATCAACCGCATTCGCCTCAACATGGACCGCTGGCGCTGGCTGCCGCGCGACCTTGGCGAGCGCTACATCATCGTCAATGTGCCGGCTTACACCGCCGCTTTGGTCGAGGACGGCATCACCACCTCGCGCCACCATGCGGTCGCCGGCAAGATCAGCACGCCGACGCCGCAACTGTCGGCGCTGGCGACCGGAGTGATCCTCAATCCGTGGTGGGAAGTCCCCAAGAGCATCGAAGGCGAAGTGCGCGGCAAGGCCGGTTACGTGCCGTTCAAGGATCCCGCCAGCGGCAAGATCCTGCGCTGGCGCCAGCCGCCGGGGCCCAAGAATGCGCTCGGCCAGCTCAAGTTCGTGATGCCCAATTCGAAGGCGATCTACCTTCACGACACCAACGCCCGGAGCAAGTTCAACAGTCAGGTGCGGGCGTTCAGCCACGGCTGCATCCGCACCGAGAACATCCTCGCTCTGGCGACCAAGCTGCTCAATGAGGGCGCCACCATCGACGGCATTCCAGTCGGTGTCGTGTGGACCCCGGACAAGATCACCGCGGCGCTTGCCAGCCAGAAGACGGTCCAGGCCAACTTCCCCAAGCCGCTCCCGGTGTACATCGTCTACATGTCGTCGGCAGCGTTGGTCGATGGCTCGATCAAGGACTATTCCGACATTTACAAACGCGACACGAGGGCGATCGCGGCGCTCAACGACCAGCCGCTTCCGCCCATCAAGCCGGTGGCTGGCAAGGATGTCGCTTCGCGTTAGTTTGAAGAAGTCGGCCGGCTGATCGTCAGCCCCGCCCGGCGGTTAGGCGGGGATTTTGTCGGCGTAGATCATGCGACCGCCGGCGAGGCGCTGCATGACTTTCCATTGGCTGGCGCGCGAGAAAGCGAAACAGCCCTCGGAACGGCCGAGCTTGCCGTGAATGTCGATCATGTCGGGCTCGGCGTACCACGCATTGTGGATGACGATCGCCCGCGATTCGGCATTGTTGTTCGACCAGTCGAGGCCAGCGACCTTCATCGAAAGGCCGTACTTGCCCTGGTAATAGTCGCCAGTGGTGTAAGTGCCGTTCGACGTCGCATAGGAGCCGAAGTCATTCGAGAAGCGCTCGAGGAAGCCCGAATGGTCGGGGTCCGAACCGCGGCCGTGGGCGACGAGATGGCTTTCAACCGCGCCGCTGGCGAGGTCGACGACATGGAATCGTGCTTCGCTCGACGGCTTGGAGAAATCGGCGATGCCGATCACGTCGCGGGCGGCGACCGGGTGCTGGGCGAGTGCGGCCTTGGCGCGCTGGAACAGCATCGGATCGATTCCGGCCGGGGCCAGAATCTGGGGCTGGGGTGGCGGCGCAATTGGCGGTGTCTGGAACACGATCGAAGGCAATCCGACCGAGCTCGCCGCAGAGGACAGCATCACGCCGCCGGCGCCAACCGCGCCCAGACGCAACATTTCCCTGCGATTCAACGACATCCATTCCCTCCGCTCGAAACGACGGTTGTACCAGCCGGAATGTTAATCGCCGATAACTCTCTTGAGTTGGTTGCCCGCCCTGCCGCATGAGATCAACGGTTCGTCGCAAGATGATCGAAAGTGCCGCGACTTGAACCGTTTTGCGTACGCTGTTATGTGGCCGCGCCGCCGTAAGCACGCTTGCGGCGACTAATAGGCATTGGAACGGCGATTCGCGGCTCTTTGACCGCCAACCGTTCGTTCAGCCCCTTGTCTGGCAAGAAAAGACCAGCAGGGGCGAAATTTTGGGAGTGTGACGGCTTTTTATGCAGATCCTCGTTCGCGACAACAATGTCGAGCAAGCGCTGCGCGCGCTCAAGAAGAAGCTGCAGCGCGAAGGCGTCTACCGCGAAATGAAGCTGCGGCGTCATTACGAGAAACCTTCGGAAAAGCGCGCCCGTGAGCGCGCCGCCGCGATACGCCGTGCCCGCAAGCTCGAGCGCAAGCGGATGGAGCGCGAAGGCACCGCGACCCACTAGATTCCGTCTTCCAAGCCGTTCCCCCGGGAGACCGATTGTCATGTCCGTCAGCACCCCTGCCCAATCATCGAGCCGCGCCGGCGTTGGCAAGCTATGGCTTGGCCTGCTGGTGCTGGTCGCGGCAGGACTCGCGCTGGCGTGGATCGGGGCCGGTTCGCTGCGCGGCGAAACCACGCCGAGCGGGCTTAAGTTTCGCACCGTCGAAGCCGGCTCCGGCCCGCAGATCAAAGCCATTGACGGCGTCCTCATCGAATATGAAGGCCGGCTCCTCGACGGCACCGTGTTCGACAGCAGCGCAGGCCGCGGACCGACACCGATGATTGCCGGCCAGGTCATCCCCGGCTTCGCCGAAGCGCTGACCAAGATGCAAAAGGGCGGGCGCTACAAAATCCGCATCCCGGCCAAGTTGGGCTATGGCGACAGCCAGCCTCCGGGCAGCGCGATTCCGCCCAATTCGGATTTGGACTTCGACGTTCATGTCGTCCAGGTCGTGCCCAACGCGGCGCTGATGCAGGGCGCTCAACAGGCGGGAACAACTCCGCCCGAAGCGACGCAGCCCGAAGCTACGCTGCCCGAAACGGCGCCGCCGCAGCCCTAATCGATCTCGGGCAGGTCGCCCTTCCTGGCGGCCTGTTGGCGGCTGAGGTCGACCAGGGCCACTTTGAGCGATGCCAGGATCGGGTCGGCGAACAATATGCCGAGGATGCCGAACAGCGCCCCCATCAACAGCTGCATGGCAAGCACGATCGCCGGCGCCAGGTCGACCGTGCGACGGGCGATGTAAGGGACGACCAGATAGCCATCGATGTTCTGGACGAAGAAATAGACGAAGATCGCCCACAGGCCCTGGCTCGGGCCGGCGCTGAAGCCGACCGCGACCATCAGCACCCCCGAAGTGATCGCGCCGATGTTGGGGATGAACGCCAGCACACCGGTGAGCAGGCCCAACAGGCCGGCCATCGGCACTCCGCCCAGCATGAGCATGATGTATGTGAAAACGCCCTCGAACAGCATTCCGACGAGCCGACCGAAGAGCAACCGGCGAAGCGTGAAGGCGACATGATCGGCGATTCGATAGAAGCCGGTACGGGCTCTGAGGGGCAGCATCCAGGCGATGCCGCAGTCGTAGAGTCTGGGCTCGGCAGCGAGGAAGATTCCGATGACGATCATCGCAATCACGCTCGTGATCCCGCCAAGCACGCTGCCAACCGCGCTCGTCAAGCGGCCGACCGAGCCTAGCAGCTGCGCTCCTACATTGGTCGCCTGGCCCTTGGGCAACAGGCCGAGCGAGCCGGCAAACTCCATCACGCGATGGAATTGAGCGGTTACGACCATGCGCAGCGTTTCGGCCTGGGCGGCGATGGTCGTGCCGGCAAACCAGCCCAGCCAACCGATGAAGCCGAAACCGAGCAGGATCGTCAGCAGCAATCGCCAGCCGCGCGAAACCGGCAGATATCGGCCGAGCAAGCGCGCGCCGCCGTCGAGAAACACCGCGAAGATGATGCCGCCGAGGATCAATAGCAGAGGCTGGGCAAGGACGATGATTCCGGCGATGGCCAACGCCAGTCCGAACCACACCGCGGCCTTCTGCAGCTCGCGGCGAATCAATGGATCACGGAACTCCGCCGGGCCCGGCCGCTCGATATGCGGCTCGACGGTCGGCGGCTCGGCCATCTAGTCGGTCTTGCCCCGCAGCGAGCGACCGGCGCGGCCGCCCCGCAGCGCTTCGAACCAGCTCACCGGATTAAAGATCTGGGTGGTGCCATCGAGCGAGAATGTGATGAACTCGGCCCGCCCGCCGATATTCTCCCACGGCACCGGCCCGCCGAGGCCATTCTCGGGCGGTCCCAGGCTGAAACGGCTGTCGGCGCTGCGGTCGCGGTTATCGCCCATCAGGAACAGATGGTCGGTGGGCACCTTGACCGGGCCATAGTCGTCGCCGGGGCTCTGGCCCAAATCGATCGTGTCATAGCTCGGCCCGCCCGGCAGCGTCTCGCGAACCACCGGCAAGCGGCAATAATCGCGGCCGTTCACTTGCACGCGAAAGCCGGAGAACTCGATCCCGCACGGCGCGTTGGCATCGACCGGGACCATGTCTGGTGGCCGGACTTGCGACGGCACTGGCTGGCCATTGAGGATCAGCCGCCCGCGACGCACTTCGACCGTGTCGCCGGGCAGGCCGATCACCCGCTTGATATAATCGTCGCTCTGGCCCGGCGGCGTAACGATCACGACGTCGCCGCGCTTGGGCATCTTGCCCAGCAGCCGCCCGTCCCAATGCGGAAAGATGTGAAAGCTCGGGCTGACCCACGACCAGCCGAAGGGATATTTACTGACCACCAGCCGGTCGCCCTTCAATAACCCCGGCATCATCGATTCCGACGGAATGTAGAATGGCTTGGCGATGAAGCTGTGGAAGGCGAGCACGGCGAGGATCACCCACAACAAGCCCTTGATCTCGCGCCATACGGCCGAGCCCTTCGACTCCCTGGTTGCGGCGGGCGTTGCGGATTGCTCGTCGAGCATCGCGCCCGGGGATTCGTCGTTCAATCAGGGCTCCATCTTGCGTGCGGTCAATATGACGAAGGCCTGCGCCCAGGGGTAATCGTCGGTCATGGTCAGGTGAATATCGATCGCGTGGCCCGCCGGCGCAAGGGCGTCAAGCCGTTCCCGCGCGCCGCCGGTGAGCGCGAGCGTCGGCGCGCCCGAGGGGGCGTTGACGACGCCAATGTCCTTCATGAACACCCCGCGCTTGAAGCCGGTGCCGACCGCTTTGGAAAAGGCTTCCTTGGCGGCGAAGCGCTTGGCCAGCGTGCCGGCGCCGGTGTGCGGGCGTGAAGCGGCCTTGGCGCGTTCGACATCGGTGAACACCCGGTTGAGGAAGCGTGTCCCGAACCGCTTGAGCGATTTCTCGATCCGCTCGATGTTGCACAAGTCGGAGCCGATGCCGACGATCATGACGGGGCAGTCCTGCCGGGGGCAGGACGGCGACTTGCCCCCGGCAAGTCGTGCCCCGTCATCGCCGCATCCATCAGCTCGCGCATCCGCTTCACGCCCGCACACCGGCGCCGGCACGCTGGCCAAGCGCTTCGCCGCCAAGG
>JBDSNQ010000174.1:0-4447 GCA_039915275.1 Sphingomicrobium sp. | reverse complement strand
CGGGTTTCTTTATACTCGCCCGCGGCCGACTTTTCCTTGATCGTCACGCATTTGCCCTGGCGCACTTCCTCGCGCCAGCTGCCGTCGGCGTTGGTCACGCGTTCGCCCTTGGGCACGCGCTTGCCGTCCTTGATCTCGTAATTCCAGCCCTTAGGGGTCGACTGGTTGTCTTGGGCAAAAGCCGCGGTTGCAAAGCCGACGGCCGCGACCAGCGCGACTGCGCCAAGCACGATTGCGGTCTTCGAACTGCGCGTCATTGCAAAACTCCTCATCGCTCCCCTCTATCATTACAGAGGTGAACCAAAGCTGACGAATATGAGAAGTCCAATCGCGAGAGGCGCTTAGCCTTGTCTCGCCTTGAATCGCCGATTGGTCTTGTTGATGACATAAGTCCGGCCACGGCGGCGGATCACGCGGCAATCCCGGTGGCGCGATTTCAAGGACTTCAAGCTATTGCGAATCTTCATGGCCGGGCGCCTGCTCGTTGGGTCAGTTGGTAATGTCGGAAGGTCGTTAGACCGACGCCGCCCCTACGGTGAGGTCGGGCTGAAGTCAAGGATCACCCCATGTCGTAAGCGCTGCCGCCAAGCGGGAGTTGCGTTGACGACAGGCGGTCGTCAGAAGTTGGTCATGAGCACGGCGAGCAAAGGTGAATCCAGCGAAGGGGGACCGCGGTCGCTCCTCAAGGTCCTCGGGCCCGGGCTGATCACCGGCGCCGCCGACGACGATCCCAGCGGAATCGGTACCCACAGCCAGATCGGCGCCCAATTTGGCTATGGCCTTGCCTGGACCTTCGTTCTCAGCTTCCCACTGATGGTCGTCATCCAGGAAGTCGCGGCCCAGATCGGCCGCGTCACCGGCGCCGGCATCGCCCGCAACCTCAAGCGCCACTATCCGCGGATTGTGCTGTGGCTGATGGTCTCATTGCTGTTGATTGCCAATGTGGTCAATCTGGGCGCGGACCTGAGCGCGATGGGTGCCGCGCTGCAGTTGCTCGCGGGCGGCAATGCCGGGCTCTACACCTTGCTGTTCGGTATCCTCTGCATCGGGCTCGAGGTGGGCCTAAGCTACCCGCGCTATGCCGCCGTATTGAAATGGACGACGCTGTCGCTGTTCACTTACGTTGGGGTGGTGATGGTCGCCCACGTGCCATGGCCGCACGCGCTACGATCTTTGGTGGTGCCCGAACTGCAGTGGAATGCCGCTTACGCCACCGCCTTGGTCGCAATCCTCGGCACGACCATCAGCCCCTATCTGTTTTTCTGGCAAGCGGCGCAGGAGATCGAAGAGCAGCACCGCCACCATAGTAAGCCATTGTGCATCACGCCGGGCGACGCCGGTCCTGAGCTCAAGCGGATCCGGATCGATACACTGATCGGCATGGCGTTCAGCACCCTCGTCAGCCTGGCCATCGTGTTCGCCACCGCGGCGACGCTGCATGCCAGCGGCGTGCGCGACATTGCGACATCGTCGCAGGCGGCCGAGGCGCTGCGCCCGATCGCCGGGCAATTCGCCTTTGCGATGTTCGCGATCGGGATCATCGGCACGGGCTTGCTCGCCGTGCCCGTGCTCGCCGGATCAGCGGCCTATGCGGTGACCGAAATGGCCGGGCGGTCGGGCAGCCTCGACGCCAAGCCGCTGAGTGCGCGGCTATTCTACGCGACGATCGCGGTCACCACTTTGGCCGGCTCAGCGCTCAACACGGTCGGCATCGATCCCGCGCGGGCGCTCTATTGGGCGGCGGTGGTCAACGGCATCCTCGCCGCTCCGCTGATGGCGGTGATGATGCTCATCGTGCGCAATCCACGCGCGATGGGGCGGCTGACGGTTTCCCGGCGCATGATGGTCGTCGGCTGGACCGCGACCGCCGTCATGGTCGCCTCGTCGCTGCTGTTCCTCGCCTTCGTCGTCGGGCCGTTGTTCTAAGTGCGCTAGCCCGTCGGCTTATCGCGACGCGCGCGGCTGAGCGGGCGCGAAGCTGTCGCCGAAATAGTCATGCGCGTACCAAAATGGCCGCGGCTCGGCGTTGGCCAGTGTCCGGGCGATGCGGTAATTGAGCCCGGCAAACCGTGCCCCCGCCGTCCACCGGATCGCCTGGCGCAAATCGTCATTTGGCTGGTGATAGAAAAAGGTCAGGTAGCGCGCCCACGCCGCCCGTCCGCCATTGGCATAGCCAGTCATCAGGAACACCGAAGGTATGCCGTGCAGGACGAAGCGGTAATGATCGGAGCGGACGAACAAGCGCTCCTGCGGCATCGGATCCGGCGCCACCGCGACATCCATTTCACTTGCCGCATCGGCAACCGCCTTGCCGATGGTCGAATGATCGGCGCCGAACGCGATCACGTCGGTGAAATCGTAAGTCAGCAGCGGCATGTCGAGGTTGACCGTCGCGACGATGCGGTCGAGCTGCACGGTCGGATGCGACACGAAATAATCGGAGCCGAGCATGCCGGGCTCCTCACCGGTGTTGGCGATGAACAGGATCGACCGGCGCGGCGGCTTTCCCGACGCGACGAAGGTATGCGCCGCTTCGATCATCGTCGCCACGCCCGCCGCATTGTCGAGCGCGCCATTGTAGATCGCATCCTCCCCGGGCCGCGCGACCGGCTTGACGCCGAGATGGTCGAGATGCGCCATCAGGGCCACATATTCGTTGCCCAGCCCGCGATCGCCGCCGGGCAGCCGCCCGATCACTTCCGGGCTGGAGAAATCCTGCCACGAGCTGGTCGCAACGATCGATAGCCGCCCGGGCAAGGGGAAGCCGCGGAGCGGCCGGTCAGCGGATGACGCGACCTGGTCGAGCGATCGCGCCGCGCCCACGAATACCTGTCGGCTGAGGGTTGGTGAAAACACCAGCACCGTGCCGATCGCGCCGGCCTTGCCGACGGCGCCTGACGCATCGACCCAGTCGAGGACCGGCCGCGACAGGCCGGGCGCCGGATTGTAGCCCGGGCCGCCGATAGTCAGCTCGGCAATGCCGATCGCACCCTTGGCGGCGGCGACCTGGTCCTTGGTCAAGTCGAGATGCGCGGCGACTTCGTTGGGCAGGTTGGCGGGCGTTCCGCGCAGCACGACGACGATCTTCCCCTTGACGTCGAGCCCGGCATATTCGTCGATGCGGTAATGTGGCGCGACGATGCCGTGCCCGACAAACACCAGCCCGGCGTCGATCCTCCGCTGCTTCTCGGTCAGGCTCGGCCGCAGCCCGACATCGACATTATCGAGCAGCCGGGTTCTGCCGCCGACGATCAGCCGGACCTGGTGCGGCTGGGCGTGGCTCGCCCGCCGCAGCGGTACCGCGAGGAACCAGCTGCCGCCGGGGCCGCCCGGCTTGAGGCCGAGCGCGGCGAATTGTGAGGCGACATATTGGGCGGCGATGGCATGTCCGCGCGAGCCGGTATCGCGGCCCTCGAGTTCGTCGCTGGCGAGGAATTGCACATGGCCGTGGATGCGCTCGGCGGCCAATTGGTCGGCGACCGGCGCGGTGGCGGCGACCAGGGACCAAGACAGCAAGATCGCGGCAAGACGGTGCGGCCGCTTCATCAGCCGGTCCGGGCCTGCAACGCTCGCTCCCACGCCAGTGCATGGGTGATGATGGTATCGATATTGGCGAAGCGCGGGCTCCAGCCCAAGGTTTCAACCAGCGCGCGGTTCGACGCGATCAGCCTCGGCGGATCCCCCGCCCGCCGCAGGCCGATGACGCGCGGGACCGGTTGGCCGGCGACCCGGTCAAGCGCGTCGAGCACTTCCAGCACCGACAGGCCGTTGCCGTAGCCGCAGTTGAGCACGAGGTTTTCTTGTGGACGCTCGACCAAGCGCTCGAGCGCGGCGATGTGGCCGTCGGCGAGGTCGCTGACATGGACATAATCGCGCACGCAGGTCCCGTCGGCGGTCGCATAATCGGTGCCGAACACGTCGACATGGTCGCGAATTCCCGCCGCCGCCTCGACCGCGACTTTGATCAAATGGGTCGAGCCCTTGCCGATCTGCCCGGCGCGCATTTGGGGGTCGGCCCCGGCGACGTTGAAATAGCGCAGCGCCGCATAATTGAGCGGATAAGCGGCGGCGGTGTCGGCCAGCATCCGCTCGGTCATCAGCTTGGACGCGCCATAGGGATTGATCGGCTGTTTGGGATCACCCTCCTCGATCGGCACTCGTTCAGGCGCGCCATAGACCGCTGCGGTCGAGGAAAAGACGATGTGCGGCACCTTCGCAGCGACCGCGGCCGAGATCAAAGCGTGGCTGGCGAGCGTGTTATTGGCGTAATAATCGTGCGGTTTCTCGACCGATTCCGGGACCACGATCGAGCCGGCGAAATGGAGAATCGCGCCGATCCGCTGCTCGCCGAGAATGCGGTCAACCAGCGCCCGGTCGGCGATCGATCCTTCGAAGAACGCAACGTCGTCGGGAACGATGCTGCGGGTGCCGTTGGACAGATCGTCGA
>JBDSNQ010000035.1:0-22601 GCA_039915275.1 Sphingomicrobium sp. | reverse complement strand
CTGGTCGACGCGGCGTAGTTCGCCGCGAGTCGACCTGCGTTCATCCAAGCTGTGCTTGAAGAGCCGCGGATTGCACGCCATGAGGCACCGGCGCGCGCCTCCGGGCTGTGCGACTCAACGGTAATGAACGGGATGAAATGAGGGCAGGCTTGCGCTTTGGCATTGCGGCATCGGCGGCAGCGCTGGCATTGGCTCCGGCGCCGTTGCTGGCGCAAGACGCGGCGCCCGTGACCAACACGCCCGCGACCGACACCATCGGCCCGCGCGAGCTGCAGAACTTCACGTTGAACGGCACCGTCACGCGCCCAGCGCCGACGACTCCCGTTCGCACCGTTCCAGTTCCAGCTCCGGCCGCGACTCAGCCGCGCGACCAGGCTCCAGTCCCGCCTCGCCCGCGACCCGCGCCAACCTCTTCGGTCACCACGACCTTGCCGCCGGCCAGTCCTTTGCCCCAAACGATCACGCCCGCGCCGACCACTGGCCTGGTTCCTTCGGCGACTGTTGAACCGACTCCGATCGCACCCGAGCAGACCTCCGCGAGCCCTACGAACGGCTATATTCCGTGGCTCCTGGCCCTGATCCTGCTTGGCGCGGGAGCGGGCTTCCTGCTGTGGCGCCGCCGCTCGCCGCCGAGGTACGCGACTGCCGCCGGGGTCTCGGAGCTGGTTGCATTGCCTCAGATGGCACCGCCGCCACCGCTCCAGCGCGCTCCTGTGCCAAGCGCGCCGCCGCCTGCCGCGCCACGGACCGCGTCCGGCCCGTCGGGGATCGTCTCGAGCCGGATGCGGCCGTGGCTGGAGATCGGATTCTCGCCCGGTCGCTGCGTGGTCGAAGAGCAAGGAGCGACCATCCAGTTCGACGTCGAGGTGTACAATAGCGGCTCCGCGCCGGCCCGCGACGTGCTGGTCGAGGCAAGCATGTTCAACGCCGGTCCCGAGCAGGACGCCGAGATCGGGGCCTTCTTCGCCCATCCCGTCGCCCAGGGGGAACGGATCCCCGCGATCCCGCCGCTGGCGCGGATTGCCTTGCACAGCGCGGTCAGCCTAACGCTAGAGCAAATGCGCCAATATGAGGTCGGCGGGCGGCGCCTGTTCGTGCCGCTGATCGGCTTCAACGCGCTCTACCGATGGAGCGGCGGCGACGGCCAGACGTCGACAAGCTACCTCGTCGGGCGCGACACCAAATCCGAGAAGATGGCGCCACTGCGTCTCGACCTCGGCCCGCGCACCTTCCGCGGCTTGGGCGCGCGCCAGCACAATGTCGGGGTGCGCAAATAGGCGCCTACAACGCCGTACCGACTGCATTGTAGCTGTGCCAGGCGAGGACGGCGGCGGCGCCGCGGTGGGGGCGCCAGGCTTCACCCAGCTCGCGCAATTGCTTCTCGGTCGGGCGCTCGGCGAGCCCGAGCAACTTGCCGATCGAGATCTGGACCGCGAGGTCACCGGCCGGCCAGACGTCAACCCGGCCCTCGGCGAACAGCAGATAGATTTCCGCCGACCAGCGGCCGATGCCCTTGATCTTGGTCAGCAGCGCGATCGCTTCCTCGTCGTCGGCCGGCAGATGGGCGAGATCGAGCTCGCCCGACAGGATCAAGCCGGCGAGGCTGCGCGCATAGCCCGCTTTCTGGCGCGAGATGCCGGCCAGGCGCAGTTCGTCGTCGGTGGCCTTCAAGATGCGTTTGAGGTCTGGCGGCGCGCCGTATGCAGCTTCGAGCTTGCTCCACATCGAGCGCGCGGCGGCGACGCTGACCTGCTGGCCGACGATCGTCCGTAACAAAGTGATCGCGCCGCGCTCGCTGGCCCGCGGCTCGGGCTTGCCGTGCTGCTTGAGCACGTGGCCGAACGCCGGCTCAAGCGCGGCCAGCGCGTCGATGCTTTTGCCCAGCGTGGCGGCGGTGCGAACCATCAGGCGATGCTCGCCGCGTAAAGCGCGACCGCGGCGGCGTTGGAGACGTTGAGGCTTTCGACCACGCTGCTGATCGGCAGCCGCGCGACGGCGTCGCAATGCTCGCGCGTATTGGGTCGCAGGCCCGGGCCTTCCGCGCCCAGCACCAATGCGATGCGCGCCGGCCCCAGTGCGTCCTTCAAGTCCATCTGCGCCTCTCCGGCCAGTCCGATGCGCCAGAAGCCGGCCTCGCCAATCTCGTCGAGCGCGCGGGCGAGGTTGACGACCCGCGCCCACGGCACCCGCTCGAGCGCGCCCGACGCGGCCCTGGCCAGTGCCCCGCTTTCGGGCGGCGAATGGCGGTCCTGAGTGACAATGCCGATCGCCCCGAACGCCGCCGCCGAGCGCAGGATGGCGCCGACATTGTGCGGGTCGGTGACCTGGTCGAGGACCAGCAGGAGTGCGCGTGAGCCCGGACCTTGTGGCGCGCCGCTGAGCAAATCGCCGAGCCAGATATCCTCGAGCGGCTCGACCTCGATCACCAGACCCTGGTGCGGGGCGTCGTGCGGGATTAGCCGGCCGAGGTCGGCGACGTCGGCAAACGTTACCGGCACCTCCTTGGGGAATTGCATCTGGCCCGCCGCTTCTTGCGTCGCCCACGCGCGCAGTACCTTGCGCTCGGGATTGTCGAGCGCGGCGGCGACCGCATGCTTGCCCCACATGCGGGGGCGATTGGGGGAGCCGTGCGGATGCGAGCGTTTGTGCCGTGCCATGTCCGGGCGCTCATGCGGCGAGCAAGCGGGGCTGGCAAGTCGCAGGCTATGGCCGTTATGCGGGCGCCTCGATCGGCTGGAGGCGCAGCCGCCGGCTCGAGCGCCAGGTGCCGACGGCGAGGATGATCAGGATCGGATAGCTCCACAGGCGGCCGGCGGCGGCGTAGGCGATGGGCACCAGGTCAGGATCGGCCGCTTTCAGGAAATGGGCGACGCTGGTCGTCAGCTGAAGACCGCTGATCCACAGTGGCCAGAATCGATCCGAACGGAGGGCGACGTAGGTGAATGCCCCGAGCGTAAAGACATCGACCATCAGGACTCCGCCCTCGACCGAGGTATAGCGCTGAGTCGACGGGGCGGCCAGGACAAAGCTGGCGAGAGTCGCAGCCAGGCAGACAGTCGCGGTGAGCCGCTCGTCGGACCGCCCGCGCCACAGCGCATAGGCGCACGCCCCGGCCAGCAATCCATTGAACAGGATTAGTCGCAGCAGCATCAGGCATGACCGGACAATGAAGCCATTGTCCGGTCAATCCCCTTTTATGCGACGACGCGCAAATCGGTGCGCGCGATCTTGGGGCATTCCCCTTCGTCGCCGAATGCGACCGTGCGCAGGCCGGGCACCAAATCCTTGGCATCGACCAGCGCTGCATGGCAGCCGACCATCGATCCGCGGGCCCCGACCAGCGCCGTCAGCGCTCCGGCTAGTTGCTCGAAGGCGATGTGACCCGTCCCGCTGCTGATGCCCGCAACCGACCGGACGCGGACCATCTTGCCCTGCAGCTCGCCGAGTTCGGCCAGCGCCAGGTCAATGCTGTCTTCGACCGCGCGGATTTGGGTGGCGACTTCGAACGCGGCATTCTCGATCATTTGTTTGCGCATGTCTGCTCCTTCCCCGAACGCATGCGAATGCGCCAGAGTCTTGTCGGAGTAAGCGGGCGAAGGATTTAGCGGTGGAGGAGTCTTCCGAGACTTTCGAGCCCGGCGAGGTACATACCCACCGAAAATGCTGCTCCAGTCGCGATCAGGACGACCCACAACAACCGCTGGCCGACGCTCATCTCATTCCGGGGGTTGCTCCTCGTTGCGAACGGCATCTGCAGGGAGGACCGGAATGAAACTGGCCTCTGCTCGGTTATGAAACCAGCGTCCCCGGTCCCCCCTGCACGGTCAGCGTGCCGAATCTGAAAACTGACCGTGCCAATCGGCTGGACGGTCTCGGGGTCCGGCTCAACATACGGCGTTTGATGTATCAACCGCTGATATGGGCCGCTGTGGAGGGAGACGAGGCGGGCGGCCTGGCTGCGCCGCTCGACGCCAAGGATGTGGAGCGCGCCGCGGATGCGCTGATCGACGGTGTGCGAAGAGATGTGGAGCTCGTTGGCGATTTCCTTGGACGACAAATGCTGGTCGACCAAGCGTAGGCAATCGAGTTGTCCCGCGCTCAGCCGCGCAACGCGGCCCGCCACAATATCTTCGATCTGTGCAGGATCGTGCGATCCCGCCGCCGCGTTGGCCACCCGAGCTCCCTTCCAAACGCAACTCAACACTGGCGCGAAACTGCGCCCGAGTCAGCACTAACTTAGGCCAGAATCGACCGATCTGCTAATTTATATGTAACCGGGGTTAAGTTTATCGACGTTTGACGATGGCGGTTGCGCCCGCCTTGGCGCGTGAACGCCCCGGGGCTGGTGGAGAGGGCTGGATTCGAACCAGCGTACGCTTGCGCGGGCAGATTTACAGTCTGCTGCCTTTAACCACTCGGCCACCTCTCCAGGCAGGCGCGGCACATGGCCACGGGCCGGTGTGCTGTCAATTGTCCCAACTCGCGGGAAGCGCTGGCGCTCCATGTGTCGCCCCTCGCTGCGCTCGTGCGCTCCAACTCAGTTCATACTCCCCCAGCATGGGCTGAGTTGGAGCGGGTGAAGGGAATCGAACCCTCGTCGTAAGCTTGGAAGGCTTCTGCTCTACCATTGAGCTACACCCGCTCGCCAAGCGAGGATGCAATGCCATTGCGGCCGCGCGGCCGTCAACCGCTTGACGGTGCCCGAATGCATCGCCTACCCAATGCCGCGATGACGCACCTCGCCGCCTTTCCCGGAAACGCCCGCAGCTGGTGGCGCCCCGCGAACAATGCGGCGCGATGGCGCGACTGATCTAGTTTTCCCCAGATCATCGTCTGCCCGCCCGCCTTCTGGCGGGCTTTTTTATTCAGGTGCTTCGATCATGAGCCTCAATCTTTCGCTTGCCCGCGCGGCCGCGCTGGCGCCCGCTTTCCCGTCCCTCGCCGACGATTCCACGCCGGTCCCCAACCCGCTACCGCGCCTGCTCGTCGGCGAGGATTTGACCAGCGAGGACGCCGAACATCTGTTCGAGCGGCTGGTGCTGGGCAAACTCGAGCCGGCTGAAATCGCCGGCATGCTGATTGCGCTCAGGATGAAAGGCGAGACCGCCGAGGAAATGATCGGCGCCGCGCGCGCTTTATCGGCCGCGGCAACGCCGTTCGACCGGCCCGACTATCTGTTCGCCGATTGCTGCGGCACCGGCGGCGATTGCTCGGGCATGATCAACGTCTCGACCGCGACCGCTTTCGTCGCCACGGCCGCCGGCCTGCCGGTCGCCAAGCACGGCAACCGCAGCGTGAGCTCGCTGTGCGGGTCGGCCGACGTGCTCGAAGCGCTCGGCGCGCGGCTCGACGTTGAACCTGTCAATGCCCGCCGACTGCTCGACGAGACCGGTTTCTGCTTCCTGTTCGCGCCGGCCTATCACCCGGGGATGAAGCATGCCGCGCTGGTCCGCCGCCAGCTTTCAGTGCGAACGGTGATGAACCTGCTCGGCCCGTGCATCAATCCGGCGCGGCCGCCGGTGCAATTGCTCGGCGTGGCCGATCCGAAGATGTTGCGGCGGATCGCTTTGACGCTCGACGCAATGGGCGTGCGCGAGGCGCTGGTCGTCCACGGCGGCGGGGTCGACGAGGTCGCGCTGCACGCCGAAACCCGCGCGCTCAAGCTGTCGAACGGCGCGATGGAAGAGATCGTCATCACGCCCGAGGAGGCGGGCCTCGAACGCGCGCCGCTGAGCGCGGTGACCGGCGGTGACGCGCGGGAGAATGGTGCGCGGCTGCGGGCCTTGCTCGATGGCGCTGGTTCGCCGACCGAACGCGACATCGTCGCGCTCAACGCCGGCGCGCTGCTGCTGACCGCGGGTCGCGTGACGACGCTGAAAGAGGGTGCCGCGACCGCCGCCGATAGTTTGGCCTCGGGCGCAGCCGGCACAGTGCTCGACCGCTTTGTCGAGGCCAGCCATGACTGACGGCATCCTCGGGCAGATCGTCGCGGCCAAGCGGACGGAGCTTGCCGAGCGGTATCGCGGTTTGTCGCTCGACGCGTTGCGGGCGCAAGCGGTGCCAACTACCCGCAGTCTTGCCGCGGCCATCGCCAAGCCCGGCGCGCGGTTCATCCTCGAGATCAAGAAGGCGTCGCCGACGTTGGGCGCAATCCGATCGGCCGCCGATCCAGCGGCGATCGCGCGCGGCTATGCCGGGGTCGCCGATGCGCTGAGCGTGCTCACCGACCAGCGCTATTTCGGCGGCTCGCTAGCCGACCTCGCCGCTGCCCGCGCCCAGTTCGACGGCCCGATCCTGGCCAAGGACTTTTTCATCGATCTGGCCCAGGTCGCGGAGGCGCGAATCGCCGGCGCCGACGCCGTGCTGGTGATGCTGTCTGTGCTCGACGCCGCCGCGGCGCGGGACATGATCGCCGAGGCGCGGCGGTTGGGCATGGACGCGCTGGTCGAGGTCCATGACGAGGCGGAAATGCGCCGTGCGCTCAGCCTCGGCGCGCCGCTCATCGGCATCAACAACCGCGACTTGCGCGACCTGTCGATCGACCTCGCCACCACCGAGCGGCTGGCGGCGCTTGCGCCCGACCACCTGCTCGTCTCCGAATCGGGCATCGCGACCCGCGCCGATGTCGACCGCTTGTCGGGCAAGGTCGATGGCTTCCTGATCGGCAGCGCCTTGATGCAGGCGGACGACCCCGCCGACGCCGCGCGCGCTTTGGTATTCGGCCGCGTGAAATTGTGTGGCCTCAATCGACCCGAGGACATTACGGCGGCCACGCCAGCGTCCTTCGCCGGCCTCATGTTCGTCCCCGAAAGCCCGCGCGCGGTGACCGTCGGGCAAGCCCGCTTGCTGATCGGGGAGGCGCCGAAGCCAGTCGGCATCTTCTGCAACGCCCCCGCCGCCGATGTCGCGCAAGCGGCTACGCAACTGTCGCTTCACGCCGTTCAGCTGCACGGCCAGGAAGACGGGGATTATGTCGCGGCGCTGCGGCGAATACTCCCGCATGGCTGCGAAATCTGGGGCGCGGTCGACCCCCGGCATTCGCTCAACCGGGATGGCGTCGACCGCTTGCTGTTCGACCACGGCTCGGGCGGCAGCGGGCGAACCTTCGACTGGCGCCTGGTCAAGGATCATCCGGACCTCCAGCGCGCATTGCTCGCCGGCGGCATCGGCCCGAACAACGCCCGCGAAGCAGCGCGGCTGGGCGCTTACGCTCTCGACGTTGGCTCGGCGGTCGAACAGTCGCCCGGAATCAAGTCCCCAGCCAGGATCGCGGCCTTGTTCGAGACCCTCCGCCCCGCCGCCCGCCGCGAGTTCGCCCAATGCGCCTAAGTGGACGTTTCGGCCGGTTCGGCGGGACCTATGTGCCCGAGATATTGGTGCCCGCGCTCGAGCAGCTCGAAGGCGCGTTCCTCGATGCCCAGGCTGACCCGTCATTCACCGCCGAGCTCAACGGATTGCTGGCCAATTTCGCCGGCCGCCCGACGCCGCTGACCCGCTGCCGCAACCTGCCCCAGACCATCTACCTCAAGCGCGAGGATCTGCTTCACGGCGGCGCCCACAAGACCAACCAGGTGCTGGCCCAGGGTTTGCTGGCGAAACGCATGGGCAAGACCCGGCTGATCGCCGAGACCGGCGCTGGCCAGCATGGCGTTGCCACTGCGCTCGCCGGGGCGCTGCTCGGTCTTGAAACCCGCATCTACATGGGCGCGCACGATGTCGAGCGGCAGCGCCTCAACGTCTTCCGGATGGAGCTGATGGGCGCCCAGGTGGTGCCGGTGGAGAGCGGCGGGCGCGGCCTCAAGGACGCCATCAACGAGGCGTTGCGCGACTGGTCGGCGAGCTTTGCCGACACCCATTATCTGCTCGGCACGGTCGCCGGCCCGCACCCGTTCCCGCTGATGGTGCGCGAATTCCAGCGCGTGATCGGCCAGGAAGCGCGCGCGCAAATGCTAGAGCAGATCGGCCGCCTGCCCGACGCGGTGATCGCCTGCGTCGGCGGCGGCTCGAACGCGATCGGGCTATTCTCCGATTTCCTCGACGATGACGTGCGACTGATCGGGGTCGAGGCGGCGGGCAAGGGCCTCGACGGCACCGACCATGGCGCGACCCTGCTGCGCGGCCGGCCGGGCATCTTGCACGGCGCGGAAACCTACGTGCTGCAGGACGAAGATGGGCAGATTTCGGACAGTTGGTCGGTGTCGGCCGGCCTAGATTACCCCGCCGTCGGCCCCGAGCACGCGCATTTGAAGGACAGCGGGCGCGCAACCTATGTCGGCGCCACCGACGCCGAAGCGCTGGCGGCGTTCAAATTGCTGGCCGAGAAAGAGGGCATATTGTGCGCTTTCGAATCGGCCCACGCTTTGGCCCATGCGCTCAAGCTGGCGGAGGAGAATCCCGACGCCATCCTGCTCGTCGGCCTGTCGGGGCGCGGCGACAAGGACGTCGCCCAGGCCCAGGCGCTGCTCGCATGAGCCGCTACGCCACCATGTTCGAGCGATTGAGCGGGGAGGGCGCGTTCGGCGCCTTCCTGATGCTCGGCGATCCCGACCCCGCGACCAGCGCGGCCTTGCTCGACGCGGTCGTGGCCGGGGGCGCCGACATGGTCGAGGTCGGCATTCCTTTCTCCGACCCGGTCGCCGACGGCCCGGTGATCCAGGCCGCCGCCAAGCGCGCGCTCGACGCCGGAGTGACAGTCGCCGACTGCTTCGCCCTGATCACCAGCTTTCGCGCTCGCCACCCCGACGTTGCGGTCGGAATCCTGACCTACGCCAATCTCGTCATGGCGCGCGGCCGCGACGACTTCTTCCGCCGCGCTGCGGAGGCTGGGGCTGACAGCTTGCTGGTCGCTGACGTGCCGGCGCGCGAGGCGGGACCATGGGCGGAGGAAATGTGTGACGCAGGCCTCGATCCGGTGCTGATCGCCGCATCCAACACGCCGCCGGAGACGCTGGCCGAGATCGCGAGGCTCGGTTCAGGCTACACTTATTGCGTGACCCGCGCCGGGATCACCGGGGTTCACGCGGCCGCCGAGTTCGATCGCGGGCTGATCGAGGCGTTGCGCGAAGCCGAAGCGGCGCCACCGATTTTCGGCTTTGGCATAGCGACTCCCGATCACGTTCGGGCCGCGCTGGACGCCGGCGCGGCCGGGGTGATCAGCGGTTCGGCGATCGTCAGCCAAGCCGCGCAAGGCGGCGACGTCGCGGCCTTGGTCGCCAGCTTGAAAGCGGCGACACGGAACGACTCCGCTCGGCATTGATTGAATCGGCTCCGAAACCAGGAGGCGATGGACCATGGCAGCGCGACCGATTTGGCGAGGACAGATAAGGCTCGCTTTGGTCTCGATCCCGGTCGAGATTTATGCCGCGACCAAGAGCGGCGCGTCGATCGCCTTCCACCAGGTCCACGAACCGTCGGGCAAGCGCGTCAAATATGAGAAAGTCGTGCCCGGCATCGGCCCGGTCGATCGCGACGAGATCATGAAGGGCTATGAAGTTTCCAAGGGCCATTACGTGCTGCTCGATCCGGAGGAGATCGAGAGCGTCAAATTGGAGAGCCGCAAGACCGTCGACCTCGTCCAGTTCGTCGACTTGAACAACATCGACCCAATGTATTTCGACAAGCCTTATTATGTCGTGCCGGCCGACGATCTCGCCGAGGAAGCGTTCGTGGTGCTGCGCGAGGCGCTGCGGGCGGCGCGCAAGGTCGGCATTGGCCAGCTCGCCATGCGCGGCCAGGAATATGTCGTCGCTTTGAAGCCGTGCGGGCGGGGCATGCTGCTCGAAACGCTGCGCTACGCCGACGAGGTCAACCGCGCGGCCGGCTTCTTCCGCGAGATTGGCGATGCCAAGCCCGACCCCGATCTGCTCGACCTCGCCGCGACCCTGATCGAGAAAAAGGCTGGCGCGTTCGACCCCAAGGAATTCCACAACCGCTACGTCGATGCGCTAAAAAAGTTGATCGCCGAGAAGCAGAAAAAGAAAGGCGCGAAGATCATCCAGGATCCTGATGTCGACAAACCCAGCAAGGGCTCCAACGTCATCGACCTGATGGCGGCACTCAAGAAAAGTCTCGGCGACGACGGCTCAAAGAAGCCGGCTGCGAAGAAAGCGCCGGCGAAAAAGCCCCCAGCGCGCAAGCGGGCTTAATTCATGGCCAAGCGCCCGCTCGACATCGCGACCTACAACGCCAAGCGAGATTTCAAGAAGACCGCCGAGCCCAAAGGCCGCAAGCTCAAGGGCAAGGGCAACAGCTTCGTCGTCCAGAAGCACGACGCGTCGCGGCTGCACTGGGATTTCCGGCTTGAAATGGACGGCGTCCTCAAAAGCTGGGCGGTGCCCAAGGGGCCGAGCCTCAACCCCGGTCAGAACCGCCTGGCGGTCCACGTCGAAGATCACCCGCTCGACTATGGCGGCTTCGAGGGCGCTATTCCAAAGGGCGAATATGGCGGCGGCACGGTCATGTTGTGGGACCGCGGGCGCTGGATTCCCGAGCCGGGCAAGGACCCCAGGAAGACGATTGAGGAAGGCCACCTCCACTTCCGCCTCGAGGGCGAGCGGATGAAGGGCGACTGGGTGATGTTCCGCCTCAAAGGCAAGCCGGGCGAAAAATCCGAGCCGTGGATGCTCAAGAAAGTCACCGATGACTATGCCAACGCCGAGGCGGGCGACGCGCTGGTCGACGAGTGCCTGACCAGCGTCACCACCGGCCGGACGATGGCCGAAATCGCCTCGGGCGGCGACATCTGGCACTCCGGTCGCGGCGCCACCAAGAAGAAGGCCGGGCAGGCGCCGCCGCCGTTCCAGCCGCCGCAGCTGGCGGCCCTGGTTGATGCGGTGCCGGCCGGAGCGGACTGGATCCACGAGTATAAATATGACGGCTACCGGCTGCTGCTTGCCACCGGCGACGGCGCCGCGACCGCCTGGACCCGCAATGGCAAGGACTGGACCGACAAGTTTCGAAGCCTCGCCAAGGCCGCGGCGAGCCTGCCCGCCGGCTGCCTGATCGACGGCGAGGCGGTCGCCTTGAACGCCAAGGGCAAGCCTGATTTCCAGCTGCTCCAATCGACCCTGAAGGACGGCCAGGGCGCCAACCTCGCTTATTACGCCTTCGACCTGCTGATCGATCGCGGCAAAGACATACGCAAGCTGCCCAACCTCGAGCGCAAGGCGCGGCTGGCGGCGCTGCTCAAGGGCGTCGCCTCTTCGATCCTCTATGGTGACCATATTATCGGCAAGGGCGAGGCGCTGTTCGACTCCATCTGCGCCGAGGGCGGCGAAGGGATCATCTCCAAGAAGGCGTCAGCCCCCTACCGCGGCGCGCGCACCCGCAACTGGCTCAAGATCAAATGCACAAAGCGGCAGGAATTCGTCATCGTCGGCTGGGCCGACAGCGACAAAAGGCGCGGCTTTCGCTCGCTACTTCTCGGGCTCAAACAGGGCCGCAAGCTGACCTATGCCGGCAAGGTCGGCACCGGCTTCGATGCCCAGACGATGCAGGACCTGCTCGCCGCGATGCGCCCACTCGAGCAAGCCGAGCCGCCGCTCGAAGTGCCGCGCGCCGAGCGCAAGGGCGCCCACTTCATCACCCCCCAGCTGGTCGCCGAAATCGCTTTCACCGAATTCACCCGCGAAGGCACGCTCCGCCACCCGAGCTTCATCAGCCTGCGCGACGACAAATCGGCGGAAAAAGCGAGCGAGCGCGCCACCGCACAAAATTTTGGCATCGCGATCACCAACCCCGACCGCGTGATCTTTCCCGACGAAGGCCTGACCAAGCAGGACCTCGCCGATTATTATGCCCGGGTCGAAGCACTGATGATGGTCGATACGGGGCAGCGGCCGATCACCCTGATCCGTTGCCCGCAGGGGCGCGGCAAGCACTGCTTCTTCCAGAAGCACGACAGCGGCACGATGGGCGAGCACGTCAAGCATATCCCGATCAAGGAGAAAGACGGCGAGGTCGCCGACTACCTCTATTTTGACGATGTGCGCGGGCTGCTGGCCTGCGTCCAGATGGGGACGATCGAGTTCCACGGCTGGGGCAGCCGGGTCAAAAAGGTCGAATATCCCGACCGCCTGGTGTTCGACCTCGACCCCGATGTCGGGCTCGATTTCGCCGCCGTCTGCAGCGCCGCCGTTCGCCTGCGCGATTTGCTCGCCGATTTGGGCTTGAAGAGCTGGCCCTTGCTGACCGGCGGCAAGGGCATCCACGTCGTCGTCCCGCTCGACGCCACCGCGAAATGGGACAAGGTCAAATCCTTCGCCGAGCGGTTCAGCCGCGCCGTCGCCGAAGCCGAGCCCGAACGCTTCACCGCCAACATCCGCAAGGCCCAGCGCAAGGGCCGCATCTTCCTCGACTGGCTGCGCAACCAGCGCGGCGCGACCGCGGTAATGCCTTATTCCGCCCGCGCTCGCGAAGGCGCCCCGGTCGCCGCGCCGATCGCGTGGGACGAGCTCGACCAATATAAAGGCGGCAACGCCTTCTCCATCCGCGACGCCGACCGATTGATCGACCGCGCAGCATCAAAAATGCTGGAGGGTTGGGGTCAGGCCAAACAGGCGCTACCAAAGGCCTGATGCGCGCTTTTCTTCTTCCACTGCTGCTCCTGCTCACCGCCGCGGCGCCGCCCGAAACCGCACGCCTGCGTTCGGAGGCAAGCCGCGTCACTATCACCCGCGACGATTGGGGCATCGCCCACATCAATGGGGTGAGTGATGCCGACGCGGTGTTCGGCATGATCTACGCCCAGGCCGAGGATGATTTCCCGCGCATCGAGGCCAATTATCTGACCGCGCTCGGCCGCACCGCCGAGGCGGGGGGCGAACAGGCGGTGTGGCAGGATTTGCGCGCGCGCCTCTACGTCAGCGAGCCCGAATTGAAGGCCGATTACGCCGCCAGCCCGCCGTGGCTCAAGACGCTGATGAACAGCTGGGCCGACGGCCTCAATTACTTCCTCGCGACCCACCCGCAAGTGCGCCCGCGCGTGCTCACCCGGTTCGAACCGTGGATGGCGTTGTCGTTCACCGAAGGCAGTATCGGCGGCGACACCGAGCGGATCGATCTGGGTGAGTTGGAAAAATTCTATTCTGGCCGGCAAACCGCGATGATCGCCACGACGCCCGACAGCGAACCGCGCGGCTCCAATGGCATCGCCATCGCGCCCGCGCTCACCAGCGGCGGCAAGGCGCTGCTGCTGATCAACCCGCACACCAGTTTCTTCTTCCGCTCCGAGCAGCAGGTGACGAGCGTCGAAGGCCTCAACGTCTACGGCGCCGCGACCTGGGGGCAATTCTTCATCTACCAGGGCTTCAACGCCCACGCCGGCTGGATGCACACCTCGAGCGGGGTCGATAATGTCGACGAGTTCGCTGAGCAGATCGGACGTCAGGGCAAACAGCTCGCCTATCGCTTTGGCGGCGTTTGGCGGCCGCTGACCAAACGCCTGGTCACGCTCCGCTACCGCACCGCCGGCGGCCAGCTGGCATCGCGCAACTTCACCACTTGGCGCACCCACCGCGGGCCAATCGTCCGCTCGTTCAAGGGCAAATGGATCGCATTCGCGATGATGGACCGGCCGGTGGCGGCGTTGCAGCAGTCGTTCCTGCGCACCAAGGCGAAGGATCTCGCCTCGTTCCTCGACGTCGCCCGGCTTCAGGCCAACAGCTCCAACAACACCTTGTTCGCCGACGACAAGGGCGAAATCGCTTACCTTCATCCGCAATTCGTACCTCGCCGCGAAGACCGCTTCGATTACACCAGGCCGGTCGACGGCAGCGACCCGGTCGCCGACTGGAATTCGCTGCATCGGGTGAGCGAGATGCCCAACGTCATCAACCCGCCCAACGGCTGGGTCCAGAACACCAATGCCTGGCCGTACCGGGCGGCCGGGGCGTTCAGCGCGAAGCCCGATCGCTTTCCTAAATATATGGATATGTTCGGCGAGAATTTCCGCGGGCTGCACGCGCAGGCGCTGCTGACTGGCAGCCGCGGCTGGACGCTCGACAAGCTGCAGGCGGCCGCGTTCGACTCCAATCAGCCCGGCTTCGCGGCACTGATCCCGCCGCTGATCAAGGCGTATGACGCGCTACCGCCAAGCGACCCGCGACGCGCCAGTTTCGCCGGGCCCATCGCCGTGCTGCGGAGCTGGGATTACCGCTGGAGCGCCACCTCCGAAGCACAGTCGCTGGCGATGTTCTGGGGCGATGCGCTGCTCAAGGCACTCAACGCTCCCGCCGACGAGCCCGGCAACGTGACCATGCTGCGCCTGGCGCGCGATACCAGCGCCGACGCCAAGCTCGACGCTTTGAGCGCGGCGGTCGCGCGGCTGACCCGCGAGTTCGGCAACTGGCGCGTGCCGTGGGGCGAAATCAACCGCTTCCAGCGCATCTCGCCCGCCATCGACCACCCGTTCAGCGACGCCGGTCCCAGCATTCCGGTGCCGTTCGCATCGGGCATATACGGCTCGCTCGCCTCGTTTGGCGCCGCGCCGAAGCCAGGCACCAAGCGCTGGTACGGAACGTCCGGCAACAGCTTCGTCGCAATGGTCGAATTCGGCCCCAGAGTGCGCGCCCGCGCGGTCACTGCCGGCGGCGAAAGCGGCGATCCGGCTTCACCCCATTTCAACGATGAAGCGCAGCGTTACGCGGCTGGCGCGCTGCGCGAGGTCTATTTCTATCCCGACCAATTGAAGGGTCACACCGAGCGCACCTACCGCCCCGGCGAGTAGCGCGTTTCTAGGATTCGAGCGGGAAGCGCAGGATCGCGGTCAGGCCGTCCGGGCGCCAGTCGCGGTCAATCGTGCCGCTCAAGTCGGATTTGATGCTCATCGCGATCATGCGCTGGCCAAAACCACTGCTCGGAACGTCGGATTCGCAAGCGATGCCGGTCTCGGTCCAGACCAGTTCGACCATATTCTCTTCGCTACTCCAGTCGAGCGACAGCGTGCCCTCGTCGTTGCACAGGGCGCCATATTTGACCGCGTTGGTGTAGAGCTCGTGGAGGATCATCGACAGGCCAAGCACCTGGCCCGGCTTCAACAGGATTTCGGGACCGCCGAAGCGCGCCCTTCCGGCCAGAACATCAGCGCCGAGCACGCGCTCGACCAAGGCGGTCAGCGCGACGTCGTGCCACACTTGACCGACCAGCAGCGCGTGCGCCTTTGCGAGCGATTCGAGCCGGCCGGAGAAGGCCGCGGTGAAGGTCGCCATGTCGGGTGATCCGCGCGCCGTCTGCTGCGCGATCGCTGCAACCACGGTCAGCATGTTCTTCACCCGATGGTCGGATTCCTGGAGCACCCGCTGCTGGCGCTCGGCCTCGACCTTGCGCTCGGTGATGTCGCGCAGGAAGCCGACGAACAGGCGGTCTCCGAATTGCGAGCTGGCGGTGATCGACAGCTCGACCGGGACCTCATGGCCGTCCTTGTGAAGCGCGGAGATTTCGATGTGCTGGTTGAGCACTGGCCCTTCGCCGGTGGCGAGATAATGGTCGAGGCCTTTCTCGTGCGCGGCGCGATATTGCTCGGGGATCACAAGGTCGCTGAGCCGGTTGCCGAGGGCCTCGTCGGCGCTCCAGCCGAAGCTCTGTTCGGCCTTTTCGTTCCAGCCGATCACGCGGCCGTCCTCGCCCATGACAACAACCGCGTCGAGCGCGGTGTCTAGCACCGTCTGCAAGCCGGCGTGAAGGAGTCCCCAACTCAGGTTCATTTCGCCGTCAATACGGCTTTTCTTAAATTATTCCAGTCACTTCATCGCTGCCTGCAAAAGCGCTGGAAAGCTCAGGAAGCGAACCGGTCGGTCGCCCGGATGAGGCCGTCGAGGACGCCCGGTTCGTTGTACAGATGGCCGCCGTCGGGGATGATGTTGAGCTCGACCTCGGGCCACGCCTGCTTGAGCGCCCAGGCGGCCTTGGGCGGCGTGCAGCTATCGTGGCGACCCTGGACGATGACGCCCGGAATGCCGCGCAACTTGCTCGCGCCCTGCAGCAGCTGGCCTTCCTCGAGCCAGCCCTTGGCATGCATATAATGGTTCTCGATCCGGGCGACCGCGATCGCTTTCTCCGGCTCGGTGAACTCTTCGATCACTTCGGGGTGGGGGAGCAAGGTGACGGTCTCGCCTTCCCACTTGCTCCACGCTTTGGCGGCGCGCAGCCGCTCGCCGGCGTCTTCGCCGGTCAACCGCTGGAGATAGGCGTCGACCAAATCGCCGCGCTCGGCCTCTGGGATCGGGGCGATGAACTCTTCCCATTTGTCGGGATAAATTGAATTGGCGCCGTCCTTGTAGAGCCAGTCGATCTCATATTGGTCGAACAGGAAGATGCCGCGCAGCACCAGTTCGGTCACGCGCTCGGGATGAGTCTGGGCATAGGCCAGCGACAACGTCGATCCCCACGAGCCGCCGAACACCATCCATTGCTCGACCCCGACCATGGCCCGCAGCCGCTCGATGTCCTCGACTATATGCCAGGTGGTGTTGGCCTCTAGGCTGGCGTGCGGGGTCGAACGCCCGCAGCCGCGCTGATCGAACAGCAGGATATTGTAGCGCGCCGGGTCGAACTGCCGGCGGTGGCCGGGGCTGGCGCCCGCGCCCGGCCCGCCGTGGAGGAACACGACCGGCTTGCCAGCGGGATTGCCGCACAATTCCCAATACAGGCTGTGGCCGTCGCCGACCTCGAGCTGCCCCGATTTATAGGGCTCGATTTCGGGATACAGGGTCCGTAGCTGGCGCGTTGCAATGTCCATCTAAAAGCTCATTTCTTCATAGACGTGGCGAATGTCGCCACCCCATTCACCGTGATATTTGTCGAGCAATCGATCGGCCGGAGTCATGCCGCTTGCGACGACTTCGCGCAACGGGTCGAGGAAGCCGCCTTCATTGTCGCCGGCGGCGTTGAGCACCGCGCGGCGGGTCAGGCCTATCGAGGCGATGTCGATCACTTCTCGGGCCAGCTCGAGCATCGTCCCGCCGCCCGGCACTGGCGTGTCGAGCGCCAGCCTGGGGACGTCGTGCCGCAGCTGTTCGCGCTCGGCGATCGACCAATGCTTGACCCGGTCCCACGCCGCGTCGAGCGCTTCATCGGCGTAGAGCAGTCCAACCCACAAAGCGGGCAGCGCGCAGATCCGGTTCCAGCGCCCGCCGTCGGCGCCGCGCATCTCGAGGAAGCTTTTGAGGCGCACCTCGGGGAAGGCGGTCGAGAGGTGGTCGATGAAATCGCTCAGCCGCGGCTTTTCGCCGGGAAGTTGCGGCAATTTGCCGTCGAGAAAGGCGCGGAAGCTTTCGCCGGCGACGTCGATATATTGGCCGTCGCGGAACACGAAATACATCGGCACGTCGAGCGCGTAATCGCAATAGCGTTCGTACCCGAAGCCATCCTCGAACACGAACGGTAGCATGCCGGTCCGGTGCGGATCGGTGTCTTCCCAGATGTGGCTGCGGAAGCTCTTGTATCCGTTGGGTTTTCCTTCGGTCAGTGGCGAGTTGGCGAACAGCGCCGTCGCCACCGGCTGCAGTGCCAGGCCGACGCGGAATTTCTTCACCATGTCGGCTTCGGACAAATAGTCGAGGTTGACCTGGATCGTGCAGGTGCGGAGCATCATGTCGAGCCCAAGGTTGCCGACCCTCGGCATATGGCGGAGCATGATCGCGTAGCGGCCCTTGGGCATGATCGGCAGCTCGGCGCGGGTCTTGTCGGGCCACATGCCAAGCCCGAGAAAGCCGAGCCCGAGCCGGTCGCCGACCGCCTTGCATTGCTCAAGGTGCCGCGCCGCCTCGCTGCAGGTCTGGTGGAGGTTGTGGAGCGCGGCTCCCGATAGCTCGAACTGCCCGGCGGGCTCGAGGCTGACGGTGCCGTCGGGACCGCTTAAGGCAATGATCTTGCCATTCTCTTCGACCTCTTTCCAACCGAATTCGGTCAGGCCGAGCAGCAAGTCGCGGATCCCGGCGGGCTCTTCCCACGACGGCGCGCGATGATCGTCGCAGCGATAGACGAATTTTTCGTGCTCGGTGCCGATCCGCCAATTGTCGCGCGGTTTCTCGCCGTCGATGAACACCGACAGCAAATCGTCGCGGCTCTCGATGAGCGGGCTATCGCCGGTGTCGGTGCGCTGGGTCATCGGTCGCGCAGTTAGCCGCGCGCACCAGTGGACGCCAGCGTTTCCGCTTCACTCAGCCTTGCGCCGGCGAGCGCTCTTCGGCGGCGGTCTTGAGGCCGCCGAGCATCACTTCCCAATTGCGGCGGAAGGCGGCGACGGTCGCGGCGTCGGGACGCTCGCCGCCCATCGGCGTCTGGCTCAGCTTGACCCGAGTGCGCTCGCCATGCGGTTCGAGCCGGACATCGACCAGATTGTAGCTGTCGGGAACATCGGGCTTGCCCGAGGTCGGGCTGTAGTGGGTGAAGGTCAGGCGGCGGCGATCCTCGATGTCGCGGATCTCGCCATGATCCTTGAACGCCTTGCCCTCGAATTCGCCGGTGAAGCTGATCGGCGAGCCGGGTCCCCAATCGGTTTCGACTTCGGCCCCCATGAACATCGCCGACTTGCGCGCGGTCAGCGCATCCCACACGACGCCGGCCGCGGCTTCGACCAGGGTTTCGACTTCAACGAGCGGCTTGTCCATGGCGCGGTCCTCCAACTGCTGTTGAACCAATCGTTCGGCGGCGCTGCGGTTCCGTTCAGCGCCAATCGCCGGCGACTGTCATATATGCGGCGAGCGCCGCCAGCGCAGCGGTTTCGGCACGCAAAATGCGCGGGCCGAGCGAGATCGGGTGAGCGTTGGGAGCGGCGCGGATGGCCGCCCGCTCCTCGTCTGTGCAGCCGCCCTCGGGCCCGACGAGGATCGTCGCGGCGCCTGGCTTGAATGCGGTTGCCGCCGGCTCACCACCATTCTCGTCAGCAAAATAGAGCGTCCTGGCGTTGCCTTGAAGGAACCGGGCAAACGTGATCGGTTCGGCTAGCTCAGGAAGCAAAGTCCGGCCGCATTGCTCGGCGGCTTCGATGATATGCGACCGCAACCGCTCGAGGTTCAACCGCTCGACGATGGTCCGCTGGGTGATGACCGGGATCAGCCGCGCGGCTCCAAGCTCGGTCGCTTTTTCGACCAGCCAGTCGATCCGCGATTTCTTGACCGGCGCGAACGCCAGCCACAGGTCGGGGATGGCTTCGGGCTGACGCGTCCGCTGCTCGACGCTGAGCGTCATGCGCTTCTTGCCCACTTCGGCGATCCGCGCCAGCCACTCGCCGCTCGCCCCGTCGAACAGCAACAGCTCGGCACCCGTTTTCATTCTGAGCACATTGCCGAGATAATTGGCCTGCCCCGCATCAAGCTCGACCCGCGCGCCCTCGCCGAGCGCCGTTGTCACGAACAAGCGGGGCAGGGATTTCGGCGGCCAGGCGGGGGTGGCGGGCATGGGCGCGGCTTAACCTCCTTGGCGGAAGTCCGCCATGGGCAGGCATTAGCGACTGTTCTCGACGAACCGCTTAGCGGGCTGGTAAGCGCGTGGGATGATTGCGGTGGACAGACAATGAGCGTCGCATTCCGGCGCGACTGCGACGAAGAGCATCTCGAACCCAAGTTCGAGCTGCCGCTTCCGCCCGGCCCCAACATCGTCACGCCGCGGGGCCTCGCGTTAATCGAGGCGCGCAATGCCGCTCTCGACCTTGAGATTGAGACGGCGCCAGCCGAGCGTCGAGAAGAATTGCTGCGCGACCGGCGCTACTGGCGCAGCCGCCTCGCTACCGCGCAGCTCGCGCCGGTGCCGAACGGGGAGACGGTTGCGATCGGTACGCGAGTATCGATCAAACAGGACGGCCGCGCCCGCGTGCTGGAAATCGTCGGCCACGACGAGAGCGATCCTGGCGCTGGCCGGATCGCGTTCGGCGCGCCGCTGGCGCATGCGTTGTTGGGCAGCGTAGTCGGCGAGGAAGTCGAAAGCCCCGGTCCGAACGGCACGATTACAGTTGTTGCCATCGAAGTCCGCGCCGCGACCTGATCGATTAGCCCGCCCAAGTGACCGTTCCCATCGACATCGTCCCCGACAGCGAACGGCGCGGGTTTGTTGGCGCCTTGCCGCCGCGCCTCCGGCCGTTCGCGTCGCTGATGCGGCTCGACCGGCCGATCGGCACTTGGCTGCTTTACTGGCCAGGCGCGTGGAGCGTCGCCCTGGCCGGCGTCTACGGCCGCTGGGACCTGTTCCTATGGCTGTTACTCGGCGCGTTCGCCATGCGCAGCGCGGGTTGCGTCTATAACGACATCGTCGACCGCGAACTCGACGGACAGGTTGAGCGAACCCGTCTCAGGCCACTGGCGAGCGGGCGCGTGTCAGTCAGCGCGGCGTGGGCACTGACGGTCGCGCTGTGCCTGATCGGCCTCGTCGTCCTACTCCAGCTCAATCGCCTGGCGCAGCTTATCGCGCTCGGCAGCCTCGCCTTGGTCGCCGCTTACCCGTTCATGAAGCGCATCACCTGGTGGCCGCAGGCGTGGCTCGGGCTGGTCTTTTCGTGGGGCGCATTGGTCGGCTGGCCGGCGGTCACCGGGGAATTGGCGGCATCCGCGTGGTGGCTTTACGCGGGCAGCGTCGCCTGGGTGATCGGCTACGACACGCTCTACGCCATCCAGGACAAAGAGGATGACGCCCTGGTCGGGGTGAAATCATCCGCTCGGCGACTGGGCGACCAAGCGCCGCTCGGTGTCGCGATTTTCTACGCGCTGGCACTGCTGCTGTGGGGCGCGGCGATCTGGTCGGTGCGGCCCGACTGGGTGGCGCTACTCGCACTGCTGCCGGCCGCCCTGCACCTCGCCAACCAGGCCGTGCGCGCCGACCCCAAGGACGGCGAGGGCGCGCTCAGGCTGTTCCGCTCGAACCGGACGTGCGGGCTGCTAGTCTTCCTCGGCATGCTGGCCGTCGGCCTCTCCACCCGCTAGGCGCTCGCACTCATGCTCAATGTCGAAACCGCCCGCAACGCGGCTCAAGCCCTGGTCGAGCGCGCGGTGAACGCCGGCGCCGATGCCGCCGACGCGGTCTATATCGGCGAACGGTCGAGCAGCGTGTCGGTGCGCCTCAGCGAACTCGAACAGGTCAACCGCTCCGAGGGCGAGGAGATTGGCCTCAGGCTGTTCCTCGGCCAGCGGTCGGCGACCGTCGCCTCGTCGGATCTCGCCGAAGAGGCGCTGGCGGCGCTGGTCGAGCGGGCGATGGCGATGGCCGCTGAAGCGCCCGAGGATCCCTTTGCCGGCCTTGCCCCCGACGATCTCCTGCAGCGCGGAGAGCTTCCATCGGTCGACGCCGACGACGGGCAGGACCCCGACCCTGCCGTACTTCGTGCCCGAGCTCTCGCGGCCGAACGGGCGGCGCTGGCGGTGCCCGGCGTGACCAATTCCAGCGGCGGCTCGGCCAGCGCATCGGCTTCGACTCTCGCGCTCGCCACTTCGGCGGGGTTTGCCCAGGCTTTTCGAGCGTCCGGCTATAGCTGCTCGGCCGGGGTCATCACCGGGGAAGGCGCCGGCATGCAGCGTGACCATGCGTGGCACAGCGCGCGCCACCTCGACGACCTCGAAGCCGCCGACGAAATCGGCCGCCTCGCCGGGGAACGCGCCGTCGCCCGCCTGTATTCGACCCGTCCCAAACCCGGGCGGATGGCGGTGCTGTTCGATCCGCGCGTGGCTTCAACCCTGCTTGGCCATTTCGCCGGCGCGATCGGCGGCTCGTCGGTGGCGCGCAAGGCGAGCTTCCTCCAGGACCGGCTCGGAAGTCGAGTGTTTGCCGCCGGGGTGACGATTATCGACGACCCGCTGCGCGTGCGCGGACTGCGGTCACGGCCGTTCGACGGCGAGGGGTTGATAGTCGCCCGGCAAGAACTGGTCTCGGATGGAATGCTCAACAGCTGGATTGCCGAATGCGCGTCAGCACGACAGCTCGGCATTAAGCCCACTGGTCATGCCGCGCGCGGTGCGGGCGGGGCACCGGGAGCCAGCCCGAGCAACTTTTACATCGCTGCCGGAACTCGCAGTCGCGATGCGCTGCTGGCCGCCTACCCCGAAGCGCTGCTGGTGACCGAGCTGATCGGCCAGGGCGTCAATGGCGTGACCGGCGACTATAGCCGCGGCGCATCGGGCTTTCGCATACTCGATGGCGAAATCGCCGGACCGGTTGCCGAATTCACCATCGCGGGGAATTTGAAGGATATGTTCGCTGTGCTGGTCGCGGCCGACGATCTCGTCTTCCGCTATGGCACCAACGTGCCGAGCCTGCGCTGCGACGCGATGACGGTCGCCGGTGGCTGATCCGTCACCGCCACCGCTGCTCGACGCGGTCGAACGCGCGGCGCGCAGCGTCGGCGATATGGCGATGCGGCGTTGGAAGGGTGAAGGCGGGTCTTACAAGGTGTGGGACAAGAGCCCGGGAAATCCGGTCAGTGATATCGATCTCGCCGCCGATCTGGCGCTGCGCGATCACCTCGCAAAACTCGACCCAAGCGCCGGCTGGCTCTCCGAAGAGACTGCCGACGAACCGTCGCGCCTTGCGCGGCGTCGCATTTGGTGCGTCGATCCGATCGACGGGACGCGAGACTTCGTCCGCGGGCGCACCGGCTGGGCAGTGTCGATCGCGCTGGT